>CACWXE010000005.1 GCA_902764715.1 uncultured Ruminococcus sp.
TCAGGCGGAGGCAAAACGCGCGCTGGAGATCGCCGCCGCGGGCGGGCATAACGTCCTGCTGATCGGCTCGCCCGGCGCGGGCAAAAGTATGCTCGCCAAACGCATGGTGACGATCCTGCCCGAGATGACCTTTGAGGAGACCATCGAAACGACCAAGATCCATTCCATCGCGGGTACGCTGCCCAAGGGTTCGGGGCTGATCACGATGCGGCCGTTCCGCTCACCGCACCATACCATCACGAGGGTAGGCATGACGGGCGGCGGTACCACGCCCAAGCCCGGCGAGATCTCGCTCGCGCATAACGGCGTGCTGTTCCTCGATGAACTGCCCGAGTTTCAGCGCACGGCGCTGGAGGTGCTGCGCCAGCCGCTTGAGGACGGCGTGGTGTCGATCTCCCGCGCGCACGGCACCTACACTTATCCTTCGGAATTCATGCTGATCGCCGCGATGAATCCCTGTCCCTGCGGCTACTATAATCATCCTAAAAAGCATTGCTCGTGTTCGGACGCGGCGGTGCATAAATATCTCAACCGTGTGTCGGGGCCCTTGCTCGACCGTATCGACATCCATATCGAGGTGCCGCCGGTGGAATATGACGATCTGACCGCCAAGGGCAGTGAGGAACCATCCGCCGATATCCGCAAACGCGTCAACGCCGCGCGCGCAATCCAGACCGAGCGTTTTCGGCAGTCAAAAACCAAGTGCAACGCCCATATCGAGGCAGCGATGTTCGAGGATGTTTGTCAGATCGACGACAAGGCGGATCGGATGCTCAAGGCGGCGTTCGATAAGCTCGGCATGACCGCCCGCGCCTATGACCGCATCATGAAGGTAGCGCGTACCATCGCCGACCTCGACCAAAGCGAGGTCATCCGCGCGCCGCACATCAGCGAAGCGATCCAGTATCGATCGCTCGACAGAAAATACTGGCATGAGTAAAGGAGAGAAAGTAAATGAAAAGAGAGCTGGGGATCGCCCGCTGCGGACTCGCCTGTTGCCTGTGCAGCGAAAACAAACATTGTAATGGCTGTGCCTCGGGAGAGTGTCCCGATAAGGATTGGTGTGAGAATCTGAAATGCTCGATGGAAAAGGGCCTAGCTCACTGCTATGAATGTCAGGAGGATTGCCGTAAGGGTTTACTGTCAAGGCTCAAACCTTACGGATTCACGCTGTTCGCGAAGCGTTACGGAGAAGAGGAATTGCTGAACTGTCTTGAGCGTAACGAGAAAAACGGTATCGCTTATCACTGTGAAGGCATCGTCGGAGACTACGATCATTTTGATAACGTTGAAAAGCTGATCGCGTTCATCAAAGAAGGAAAGAGATAAAAAATGAGGCAAGACCGCAGTGTTTGCAGTCTTGCCTCTTGTTATTTCAGCGCTTTTTTCGGGCATACCTTGGTACATTCGTAGCATAAAATACATTCGGTAGCATTTTTGCGCTTGCGGCTGTTGCTGTCGACCTCGACGTCCATGGGGCAGACCTTTTTGCACTTGCCGCAGTGAACGCATTTGCTCTCGTCGCACTTGACGCGGATCATGGAAAAGTAGCTCATCGGCTTTAAGAAAACCGTGATCGGACAGATGTATTTACAAAAGGCGCGGTTGTCCTTGAAGGCGAACGCCAGAATGATTCCGACGGCATAATACAGGATGTTGCCGCCGAGGAACAGCCAGAACATGATGCGCTCGAGGTTGCCGACGTGCGTCAGGAACAGCGCCGCGACAAGGATCAGTGACAGGGTAAAGGTGATGTAGCGGATGAAGCCGAGCTTTTTGCGAGGAGCCTGCGGGGTCTTATAGGGCAGCAGGTCGAGGATCATCGCCGTCCAGCACGCGTAGCCGCACCAGCCGCGTCCGAAGATCAGCGGGCCGAAGATCTTAGCGACGGCATAGTGGATGGTCGCCGCTTCAAAGACGCCGGTAAACAGATAGTACCAAAAGCCCTCGATCTGCATGTTTTCGTTGCAGATCAGACCGAGGTAGACCAGCATATAACTGCCCACCGCGAATTGTACGAATCGCCGCGCGTGTTTCCAACCGGCGATATACAGTGCCAGTCCGACCGCGATACAGATACCGATGTAGGAGAAGTTGAACAGATAGAACAGGTTGTCCATCGTCAGCCAAAGGGTGATCGCGATCGTCTCGAATACGGCGAAAATGATCAAAACGGGAAGATATTTCTTCATAATACGGATCCTTTCAGGGGATTTGCTCCATCATTATAGTCGATTTGAGCGGACTGTGCAAGCCGGGAAAAAGCAAAATTGCGGAAGTGCGGAAAATAAGCGGAATTTGATTACAAAATAATTACATAAAAGAATAATAAATATAGAAAAAGCATACAGACGGCAAGGATAAAAACATACAAAATCACTAAAAAAGATTACAAAACATTTTTTCGGTTGACTTTGCGCGGTCTTTGTATTATCGTATTGTATAAGCAGAATAGGATAGGTGCGTGAGATCCACGCCCGATTTAAGCCTACATTTTGATTCATACACGGCATTGTCGTGTGGCATATATTCGGAGTCTCCGTTCGGGTTTTCGCTTTTGCGGGAATAGGAGCGGAGAGCAAAAACAGAAACTAAAGAGAAGTTGTTAGGAAGTGTACAGATTTGGAAAAGATAGTTATCAACGGCGGTAAGCCCTTATTCGGCGAAGTAACTGTCAGCGGCGCGAAAAACGCGGCGGTGGCGATCATCCCCGCGGTAGTGCTGTGTGACGAGCCCTGCCGCATCGAAAACATCCCGAACATTTCCGACGTGTCGCTGATCGCGAATATCCTGCAGGATATGGGCGCGATGGTGCGCCGCGTCGATAAGAACACTTTGGATATCGATCCCAGACCCATCAACACTTGGGAGGCGACCCATGACGCGGTGCGCGGCATGCGCGCGTCCTATTATCTGTTAGGCGCGCTGCTGGGTCGATTCCATAATGCGAAGGTCGCGCTGCCCGGCGGCTGTAACTTCGGCGTGCGTCCCATCGACCAGCACCTCAAGGGCTTTGCGATGATGGGCGCGCACAATGAGCTCGTCAACGGCGCGGTCATCGAGAGCACCACCTCCGGCTCCTTCCACGGCGCGAGAGTGTATTTCGACACCGTATCGGTCGGCTCGACCATCAACCTGATGCTTGCCGCTGTCAAGGCGGAGGGTCAGACCATCCTCGAGAACGCCGCCAAGGAACCGCATATCGTTGATTTGGCGAACTTCCTCAACTCTATGGGCGCCAACATCCGCGGCGCCGGTACCGACGTTATTAAGATCCGCGGCGTGGATTATCTGCGCGGCGTTACCTATTCCATCATTCCCGACCAGATCGAGGCGGGCACCTATATGGCTGCCGCCGCCGCGACCAGAGGCAGGATCACGATCCGCAACATCACCCCGAAGCATCTTGAGAGCATCAGCTCCAAGCTCATGGAGATGGGCTGTGAGATCGAAGAATATGATGAGGCGGTCATCGTAGACGCGACCAAGCGTCCGCTCAACCGTGTCAACATCAAGACGATGCCTCACCCCGGTTTCCCGACCGACTGCCAGCCGCAGTTTGTCGCGCTGCTGTCCACCGTCAAGGGAACCTCCATCGTGAATGAGAGTGTGTGGGATAACCGCTATCAGTATGTCAGCGAGCTTGTTCGCATGGGCGCGAAGATCTCTGTCGAGGGCAGACTCGCGATCATCGAGGGCGGTAAGCTGACCGGTGCTCCGGTCAAGGCGACCGACCTGCGTGCCGGCGCGGCGATGGTGATCGCCGGACTGGTGGCAGACGGTACCACAAGCATCTCGAACATCAATTACATCGAACGCGGCTATTCGGATGTGGTCACTAAGTTCCAGAGCTTAGGCGCGGATATCAAGAAGATCTATCTTCCCGATCATAAGCACATCGCGACAACAGCTTAATCAAAGATTTGAAAAAGCCACCTCAGGGTGGCTTTTCTAATGAGTAATGAATACTGAATAATATTGAAAAATGAATGGCGGGCTGTGCCCGAACCCGATTGAAAGATTTTTGAAGGGATATTTTTATCAATGGCTAAAATCGTACCGCTCTTCTCGTCGAGCAAGGGCAATTCCTATTACATACAGGGCAACGGCTCCGCGATTTTGATCGACGCGGGCCGCAACCTCAAACAGATCGAGCTGGCGCTTTCGGCGAACGATCTTTCACTGCGCAACGTCGGCGCGATCTTTGTCACGCATGAACATTCCGACCACATCAGCGCGCTCAAGGTGCTGCTCAAGCGCTATGATATCCCGCTCTACGCCTCACGCGGCACGCTCGAATATCTGGCGCAAAACGACAAGGTGCCCGCGACGGCGAGCCTGAACGTGATCGAGGAAATGATCGAGACAGATGACTTTCGCGTTCAGCGCGTCGCGACCTCGCATGACGCGGCGGAGCCCTGCGGCTACTTCATCACCACGCCCGACGGCAGGAGGGTGAGCGTCGTGACCGACACGGGTTATCTGACCGATGACGCGCGCACGGCGATCTCTCGCTCCCATCTCGCGGTCGTTGAATCCAACCACGATATCGATATGCTCCGCGAGGGGATGTATCCATATATCTTGAAGAAGCGGATCCTGTCCGATAACGGACACCTGAGCAACGCCGCCTGTGCTCAGGCGATGCCCGATTTTGTCGGCGCGGGACTTACGCGGATCATCCTCGGACATCTGAGCGAGGAGAACAACACGCCGCACCTCGCGCTGAATGAAACGGTCGATTCGCTCAACCGCGCGGGAATGGTGCTGAACGCCGACTATACGCTGGACGTCGCACCCGTCGTCACCAACGGAAAATCCGTGATTTTTTGATGGCAGGGTTTAGCGCTTGTCGATGTATCGTATAACAGAAGGTAGTCTTTCGTGAAAAGGCAACCTTCCGACCAATTTGTCTCAGTCGGCAAATTGCCCACCTCCCTTAGAAAAGGGAGGCTGATAAGCGTACCATATAACAAAACCCTATATAGGGTTCGGCGGGAGCAAGCCCCCGCCCTACAGGAGTGATCCCAATGCTTACGATCAACATCATCTGTGTCGGCAAGCTCAAGGAGCGGTATTGGCGCGACGCGGTCGAAGAATACAGCAAGCGGATGAAGCCGCTGTGCAAACTGAATATCGTTGAACTGAATGAAGAGCGCGTGGGCGATGATCCGTCCGACGCACAGATCAGGCACACGATCACCGCCGAAAGTGAGCGGATCATGCAGAAGCTCGGCAAGGGCGACTATTTGATCGCGATGTGCGTGGAGGGTAAGAACATCAGCTCCGAGGAGCTGTCGCAGAGGATCGAAGAAACCTGCTTGACGCACAGCACGATCGACATGATCATCGGCGGCAGCTGGGGACTGAGCGATGAGCTCAAAGCGCGCGCGGATATGAAGCTCAGCATGGGGAAGATGACCTTTCCGCATCAGCTGTGCCGCGTGATGCTGCTCGAACAGCTCTACCGCGCGTTCCAAATCAGTAAGGGGACAAAATACCATAAATAATGAGGAATTAGTAATTAGGAATGAGGAATTTCGGGAAAAGCGTAAACGCTTTTTGGATTCTATCGGTAGGGAATGAAACGTTTCCGTTCCTTTTATCAATGGGTGTGGGCTTTGCCCACCATTCATTCCTAATTCCTAACTCCTAATTCCTAATTCCTAATTGAATCGAGGTGAGAACATGGCATTTGACGGAATCATGATGACGATGGTGCGGCGCGAGATGAGCGATGTGCTGATTTCCTCGCGCGTCAGCCAGATCTATCAGCCGGCACGCGATGAATTGGTATTCGCTTTCCGCACGCAGGAGGGTACAAAGAAGGTGCTGATCCGCCTGTCGGATTCCGCGCGTGTGCATATCTCCGCCTGTTCCATCGAAAATCCTCCCGTACCGCCGATGCTGTGTATGCTACTCAGAAAGCGACTCGGCGGCGCAAGGCTCAGTGATATCACCCAGCCGAAGAACGAGCGTGTGTTGTGCCTGCACTTTGAGGCGGTCAATGAGATCGGCGACCGTGAACAGCTGCGGCTGTATATCGAGATCATGGGACGGTATTCCAACGCCGTGCTCACCGACGGTGAGGACAAGGTGATCGATACGGTTCGCAGGATCGATTTTTCCGTATCCGAGGAGCGAGTATTGCTCCCGAAGATGCCGTATGAGCTGCCGCGTATGCAGGATAAGCTGTGTATCGAAGAATGTACGCCCGAAGAGATCGTCGAGCGGATCGAGGCGCTGGGTGGCGATGACCGCGCGGTATTGAACACCATCCAAGGCACTTCGCCGATGGTCGCGCGCGAGATCTGTTTCCGCGCTGCAGATAGTGATATGCTCACGCAGGTGCAGGCGCTCAAAGAGATGGTCGAGTCGGGCAGGGGAGAGCCGACCTTGATCGACAAGGCGGACGGCTCTCCGATGGATTTTTGCTTTATGGATGTGCGCCAGTATGAGGGCGCGCTGAATGTCCGACATTTCGATACCTACAGCGAGCTGCTCGACACCTTCTTTTCCGACCGCGATCGCATCGCGCGGATGAAGGCGAAATCCGCCGATATCGGCAAGCTGCTGAGCAATACCATCGATCGCCTGTCGCGCAAGATCAATCTGCAAAGAGCGGATCTGAAAAAGTGCGCCGACCGTGAACAACTGCGGATCAAGGGCGATCTGTTGCAGGCAAATTTGTACCGCATCGAGCGCGGCGCAAGCGCTGTAACGGTAGAGAACTTCTATGCCGAGGACAACGCGCCGATGACGATCCGCCTCAATCCCACGATCTCTCCCGCCATGAACGCACAGCGGTTCTATAAAGAGTATAACAAGGCGAAAACGCGCGAAACGATGCTCACAGAGCAGATCGAGAAGGCGACGGAGGAGCTCAGCTACATCGAGAGCGTGCAGGATGAGCTGTCGCGCTGTGAGACGGAATCGGAGCTGTCCGCGATCCGCGCGGAGCTGAGAGAACAGGGATATATCAAGGCGCAAAAGGGGAATGTCAAGCGCAAGGATAAGCCCCTGCCGCCGATCGAATACACAAGCTCCGACGGGTTCAGGATTCTGGTTGGCAGGAACAATAAGCAGAATGATCTTTTGACGCTGAAAACGGCGCAAAAGAACGATATGTGGCTGCATACCAAGGGCATCCACGGCACGCATGTCATCATTTGCGCCGAGGGTAAAGAGATCAGCGATACCGCGATCATGGAGGCGGCACAGATCGCCGCCGCTCACAGCAAGGGCAAGGACAGTACGCAGGTGCCGGTCGATTACACCCGCGTCAAAAATGTGAGCAAGCCCAACGGCGCTCTGCCCGGCAAGGTGATCTACGTTCGTTACAACACGGTGTACGTCAAGCCGCACATACCTTCCTGACGACAGGAGAAGAACATGAATCAAGATTGTTGTTTTACAGAGGGAAAGAATTGGTTCCGGTACAGAGTCGGCGCGATCATCATTGAGGACGGATGCGTCCTGCTGGTCGGAAACGAAAAGGAAGATTATCTCTATTCCGTCGGTGGCAGCGTCCATATGGGCGAAACAGCCCGACAGGCTGTTTTGCGCGAGGTGTTCGAGGAAACGGGCGTTCGGTATGAGATCGATCGGCTTGCCGTTGTTCACGAGAATCTCTGGAACGGTGACGGCGCTTATGACAAAGGCTTATCCTGTCATGAGATCTCGCTCTACTTTTTGATGAAGCCGCGCGGCACACAGGAGCTGCACAGCGACAGCTATACCCACTTTAACGATATAGAGCGTATGGTTTGGGTACCAATCGATGAACTGGATCACTATCGGTATTATCCCTCGTTTTTAAAGGATTATCTAAACACGGAGCACGACGCGGTCGAGCATATCGTGACGGATGAAAGAACAGAATAATAAAATTGTTTTTGGTGATTTTATATGCACAGAAGCGGGAAGTATTGTATACTTTGCCGATTTTGTGCATTTTTCTTTTTATTTTCCTTTTTAGAAAATAATTGACTTTTCGATTTAGTATTATTATCGTAGGGTAATTTGAAAACACCCTATATAACAGAATAGAGTATCGCCCTTGCGATACCCGCATTTCAGCTTGATTTCTCAGCAAAAAGCTGCAAAAAATGGAGTTCAAAATGAGTATAGTGTTTACTTTATTCAAAGTGCTCGGAGGACTGGGACTTTTCTTCCTCGGTATGAAGTACATGGGAGAAGGTCTCGAGCTTGCCGCAGGTAACAAGCTGCGTACCCTGCTCGAAAAGATCACCTCCAACCGATTCCTCGGTATGTTGGTCGGTCTGGCTGTCACCGCCGTGATCCAAAGCTCGTCGGCGACTGACGCGATGGTGGTCGGCTTTACCAACGCGGGTCTGATGGAGCTGTCACAGACGGTCGGTATCCTCTTCGGCGCGAAGATCGGTACCTGTGTGACCTCGGTGCTGTTGTCATTTGACATCAAGAGTATCGTCCCGCTGTTCATCTTCCTCGGCGTTATCGTGATGATGTTCGCCAAGAAGAACAAGTATAAGTATTACGGCCAGATCCTCGCCGGCTTCGGTATCCTCTTCTTCGGTATGGATATGATGTCCGGCGCGCTCAAGACGCTGAATGAAAACGGCTTGATCGACAATATCCTGTCGAGCGTCAATAATCCGTTCGTCGGTATCCTGCTCGGCACGGCGGTCACCGCTGTGATCCAGAGCTCGTCCGCTTCCGTCGGTATCTTGATGGCGTTGGCTTCCGCAGGCGCGATCAATATCGATCAGGCGATCTTCATCGTATTCGGTATGAACCTCGGCGCGACCGTTCCGGCGTTCCTTTCCGCCGCAGGCGCAAAGCGCAACGCAAAGCAGGTCGCAGTCCTGAATATGCTGATCACGCTGACCGGTGTGATCATCATGACGCCGCTGACGATGCTGCTCCCCGTAGCGGACACCATCCAAAAGCTGTTGCCTGCCAGTGCCGCGGCGCAGATCTCAGCCGCTCATATCTTCTTTAACGTGGCGATGACGATCATCCTGCTGCCGTTCGCGTCCTTGCTGGTCAAGCTGACTCAGAAGATCCTGCCCTACGAGGAGGATCCGGAAAAGGACAAGATGGCGGTCGAATATATCGACAACCGTATCTTGACCACCCCTCCCATGGCGGTGCTGCAGTGTGAAAAAGAAGTCGCGCGCATGAGCCGTCTGGTGCAGAAAAACTATAACCGCGCGATGATCGCGTTTTTCGATCGGGACAAGGAATCGATCGACAAGGTGATCGACCGTGAGAAGGTCATCGACTATCTCTCCAAGGAGATCACTGACTATATCGTGAAGATCAACGCCCTTGATCTGGATGATCACGACAGACAGATCGTCGCGGCGATGTACAGCGCGATCCAGGATCTGGAGCGTATCGGCGACCATGCCGAGAACATCGTAGAATATGTGCGTTCTATTATTGAAAACAACCTCTCCTTCTCCGATACGGCGATGGGGGAGATGCGCGATATCAGCGACAAGTGCCGCAGCCTGATGGAGTTGAGCTTTGCGATGTTCAACGCGCAGGGCGGTTCACCCGAGCTGATCGAGCGTATCATCCAGGCGGAGGACAGCGTGGATGACTGCAAGGATGATTACAAGCAGAACCACATCCAGCGCATGAACAAGGGTGAGTGCAACGCCGAGGCGGGCACGACTTTCCTGAATATGCTGATCGATATCGAGCGTATCGGCGACCACGCAATCAACGTAGCGTTCGCGATCCCGAACAGACAGAAGAGCGTCATTACCGCCGCTGTCTGATCCTATAACTGAATAAAGAATGATCGGCGGTGAGTGCTGTACTCACTGCCGATTTTGTTTTTTGGATCGTCATTGCGAAACCCCTTGACACGTGTCAAGGGGCTGTGGTAATCTCAACCGATTGTTTATCGATACGATTATTTGATTTTCAGCGTGCGCAGATAGGCTTTTTGCTCCGCGGTGACGCGGTAGCTCTCCACCGCCTTTTGGATCGTTTTGTTATGTACCCACGGCTCCAATCGACGCCCGGTCAGATAGGGCAGGGCAGCGTCATACTGCTTGGCGAGCGCGGTAGCGAAATACCACGCCTGCATCATGCGGACGTAGTATTCATCGCTGTGTACCGCGGCGACCATATCGGGATAGCGGGTCGCAAAGCGATCATTCAGAAAGTAGTTCATCAGACAGAGGATGCCGAAGCGCACGGTGTAGGGATGGTCGTCCCTGAGCCACTTTTCGATATGCGGCAGGAGCTTTTCGGGTGCTTTGTCAAAAGCCTTGATACGGATGGAATCGGTCAGCGCCCAGCTGTTGAGATAGGGGAGAAGGCGCTCGGTTGCCGACAGTCCTTTGTCAAAATCCTTTTCATATCCGATCAGAAAGGCGTGCAGCTGATACTCTTCAAAGTATTCATGCGGGAGGACAGAGAGGAACATTTCCGATTCATCCGATCCTTTCAGCTCTTTGGCAAGCGCTCGGAGCGCGGGGATCCGTATGCCGATGATGGTATCGGGATCGACCGTGGGATTCAGCTTTGCGGAAAACGCCTGATAGTCCTTATCCTGTATACTGAACAAACGTGTTTGAATATCCGTCATTATTTTCCTAATTTCAAGTAATCGTGCGCCGCGGTAGCCGCCTGAGCGCCGTCGGAGCAGGCGGTGACGATCTGGCGCAGGGATTTTTGGCGCGTATCGCCCGCGGCGAACAGTCCGGGGGTCTTGGTGCGCATCTCGCTGTCGGTGAGGATATAGCCGTTGTCGTCCAGCTCGGCGAGGTCGGCGTAGACGTCGTTGTCGGGGATCAGACCGATCGCCTCAAATACGCCGTTGACGGCGAGATCGGTTTCTTCTCCGCTGTCGACGTTCTTGATCTTCAGCGTGGTGACAAGACGGTCGCCCTTGATCTCGACCGGGATATGGCGGGGCATCAGGCGGATGTTGTCGATGTTCTCGAGCTTGTCCATATAGCTCTTGGTCGCGGTGGGATAATCGCGGCGGAAGATGAGGTAGACCTCTTCACACAGATTGGACAGATAGATCGCGTCGCCGAGCGCCGAGTTGCCCGCGCCGATAACGGCAGTTTTCTTCTTGCGGAAGAAGCCGCCGTCGCATACCGCGCACCAGCTGATGCCGCGTCCGCGGAATTCGTCCTCACCCGGGATGCCGAGCTCTCTGCGGCGAACGCCGTTGGCGATGATGATCGCCTTGGACTGATAGCTGTCGCTGTCAGTCGTGACGGTGAAGACGTCGTTCTCCTTCGTCAGACTTTGCACCTGCGCGGAAAGGCTCTCGACCCCCAGCGCGTCGACCTGCGCCTTGATGTCGGCGGCAAGTTGAAAACCGTCGATCTCTTTGTAAGAGGGATAGTTTTCGATTTTAGCGGTAAGCGCCGCCTGTCCGCCGAAGCCCGCCTTCTCGATGATCAGCGTGGACAGTCCCGAACGCGCGGCGTAGATCGCGGCGGTCATGCCCGCGACGCCGCCTCCGATGATGATCAGATCGTACATAGTCAACACTCCTTTATTGATTGTTTTATTATTTGAATAAGTTCATAAATTATTGATAGACTTTGCGGATATAATATGCTATAATCAGCTAAATAATTATATGGAGGTAAAAATTATGGCAGTAGAGCATTTGAATGACAGTAATTTTGCTGAGAAAATCAAGAGCGGCGTTGTGCTGGTCGACTTCTTCGCGACATGGTGCGGCCCGTGCAAGATGCTGACCCCCACGGTCGAGGAGATCGGCGCTGAGAGCGACGGCTCCTACGCGGTGTACAAGGTCGACATCGACGAGTGCGGCGATATCGCGATGGACTTCGGCATCATGAGCGTGCCGACTATGATCGTGTTCAAGGACGGCGCCGAGGCAGAGCGCATGATCGGCGTACAGCCCAAGACCGCGATCCTCGACGCGATCGCAAAAGCAAAATAATATCATTGATAAAGACACCCGCTGTGATGGATGCAGCGGGTGATTTTTTGCTTTACGCTTCGTTATAATGGAAGTATTGTTTGATGGCGGCAAAGGACTTGTCCGAAACCACATGCTCCATGCGGCACGCGTCCTGAGAGGCGGTCTCTTCATCGACGCCCATCTCTATCAGCATCTTGGTGAGGTATCTGTGGCGTTCATAGATCTTTTCGGCGACCTCTTTACCGGTCTCGGTCAGGCTCAGACCGCCGCCGTCACCGACCTCGACAAAGCCGCCGTTGCGCAGCAGTCCGATCGCGCGGCTGACAGAGGGCTTGGAATAACCCATGTGCTCGCCGACGTCGATCGCGCGGACAAAGCTCTTTTCCTGCGTCAATACCAGGATCGTTTCCAGATACATTTCACCGGATTCCTGTAATTTCATGTCATGACCTCCATGATACAATACTCTGCGGTAAACTTTTCCTTATTCTACCATACGCGGGTGCAAAAATCAATCATGCATTTTGGATTTGAGGATCGTTATCTTTTCGTAAGAAAAAAGAGGCTGCGGTGTGCAGCCTCTTTTGGTTATCCTTATTTTTCGATCTCTTCGGTCTTGTAGATGAACTTGACTTCGCCGTCCATCTCGTCGGTCAGACCGGAGTAGGACTTGTAGTGCTTGGCAATATCGGCGGTCGCTTTCAGGCGGGTAGCGATCTTGCTCAGGTCACTGTCTTTCAGAGAAGTGATCTTGCTGATACCCTCGGTGTTGAAGGTTTTCAGCCCCTCGTTCAGCGTCATCGCGCCGTCGCGCAGTAACGTCACGCCCTCGGTCAGAGCGGGAACGCCGTTCTTGAGGGTGAGGATACCGTCGGTCAGTGCCGAAGCGCCGTCGCTGAGCGACTGTGTGCCCGAGTGGAGCTGAGTCGCTCCCGCGCTGAGATCGGCGGCTCCGTTGCGCAGTGATGTGGTGCCGCTGTGGAGCTGTGACGCGCCGCCTGCCGCGGAACCGACGCCGTTTGTATAATCCTGCAAGCCGGAATCGAAGGTGCCGTAGCTGTCGAGCTGAGCTTTCAGCGCCGTGATTTTCTCTCTGCCTGCTTTGGCGCTTGCCAGCGCGTCGGCGATCGCCTTTTGTACCTCTTCGCCCTGCATGTTCTCGTCGATCAGTGCGGCGATCTTCGTGTCTGTGTTAGAGGCGATGGTCGCCTGTACCGCATCACTCTGCATATTCTGGTCGGTGAGAGAGGTGATGGTGCTTTGCGTGCTTTCGGAATTCATCTGTGATTCGATCACGCCGGTGACCTGTGCCTGTGTCGCTTCATCGACCAACCCTTCGGCTACGGCGGCATTGTATTCGTCTACGCTGTAGCCCAGATTGCCGATCACGGCGGCGGTGACCTGATCATGTACGCTCGCTGTGACCTGTGCCGCTACATTTTCTCTGACGGCGGCGGTGACAGCGGCGGTGACGGCGTCACGGTTCGCTTCTACGCTTGCAGTGACCTTTTCCTTTGCGGCGGCGGTCGCCTTTGCCCTGACATTATCGTCGGAGAGTTGGCTTACAAGCTGATCGAGCACGGCGGCGTAGTTATCCTTTGTCAGCTCCGGAACGTCCAGACCCGCGCTTTGGAGTGAGGATCGCGCGGTGGAGAGCAGAGCGGAGAAGGTGGCGTTACTGCCGTTGGTCAGCTTGGAGCTGTTGAGGTCGAGGGTGTTCAGACCGCTGTACAGATCCAGCGCGCCGTTGTCCAGTGTGACGCTGCCCGCGCTCAGGGTCGCCGCGCCGTTTTCCAGCGCGCCCGCGCCGCTGTTGACCTGCTTTGCGCCGTCGTTGAGCTGTGCGGAACCGTCATAGAGCGCGTCTACGCCGGACGTCAGAGTGCCGGAGCTTTCGAGCAGGGTATTCAGACCGCTGTACAGCTGTGAAGAGCCGTCGATCAGCGCCGACATGGCGGAATCGAGCTTGTCGAGAGAATCGTTCAGATCCTTGACACTGTCGATCTTGTCTGTGCCGAGCTCATCAAAGAGTCCGTTCGCGGCAATGGTGACGGTCGTGCCGAGCTTAAAGTTGTCGGTATGGGCGGTGATCTCAAAGTAATCGGGGATCTCGACGGTATCACGGCTCAGTCCCAGATCGTGCTGTAAGCCCGGGAACGCGATACCCGCTACGATGATGCGGTCGCCGTCGGAAACGACCTTGCCGTTGGTGACACGCACGTCGCTGAATTGGGAGCTGTCGAGGAACAGACCGGAGAGCATGAAGAACGGCACGTAGATGCGCTCTTCTTTGCCGTCTATCTCAACATCTTCGTATTGGTTGTTGTTATAGTCAAAGCGGATGGTGACGTCGCCGCTCTTGCCGGCGATCTCGTCGGGAGTGACGACCTTGCCATCGAGTGTGTAGGTGAGGGAAAGATCGACGGGCAACGGCGTGGTGCCCTCGCCCTGAATATACAGATCTTCGCCGTTCGTCTGCCATACGCGCATATTGTCGCTGTCCATCGTGAAGGACGCGTCGGTCTTGACATTTTCGATATCGCCCAGCGCGGCGACGTCCTTGATGACGTCGGCATGGTCATTGTTCTTGATCCAGTCGCTGACGATGATCTTGTCGACCGTACCGTCGGCTTTCGCCATGACATAGACGGTCTCTTCCTTGTAGAGAGGCGCTTCATCGGCGGTGGCTTTGTCGTCGTCGGATTTCAGGCTGACGCCTTGGAGCGACAGGGCGAATACACCCATCAGCGAAGTCGACAGCGCGATCGCCAGACAAAGGATGATACTCATCAGTTTGATCAGTCTTTTCATAATAACTCTCCTTTACTCTATCTAATCTCGATTTGTTTGATCGTTTTTTCTGACGCATTTGCGCATCCCCATCGTGGTGTAGCAGATGGGCTTGTCACAGAGCAGCAGCAGTGCCGGCAGGATGAAGATGACCATCAGCATACTGATGACGGCGCCGCGCGCGAGCAGCATACACATCGAGCTGATGATGTCGATGTCGGAGTAGACCGCCACGCCGAAGGTCGCCGCGAATAAGCCGATTCCGCTGACGAGGATGGAGGGGATAGAGGCGGTGAGGGTCGTGCGCATGGCTTCCTTTTTCTCTACGCCCGAGATCCGCTCCGATTTGTAGCGCGTGGTCATCAGGATCGCGTAGTCGACGGTCGCGCCGAGCTGAATGGTACTGATGCAGATGGGTGCGATGAACGGCAGTGACTCGCCGAAGTAGTGGGGCAGACCGAGGTTGATGAAGATCGCGAGCTCGATCACGGAGATCAGGATGAACGGCAGACTGATACTGCGTTCCACCAGCGCGATGATGACGAAGATCGCGATGATCGAGATCAGGTTGACGACCTCAAAATCGTGACCCGTGGTGTCGATCATATCCTTCATGCACGGCGCCTCGCCGATGAGCATACCGCTTTTATCATAGCGGTGCAGGATCTCGTTGAGGGAGTCGATCTGCGCGCCGACCGCGCCACTCGCGCTGTGATACTCGCTGTTGACGAGCATCAGCTCATAGCGGTCGTTTTCCAATATATCTTTGATATGGGAGGGCAGGATGTCCTCGGGAACGGTGGAACCGAGCAGACTTTCGATGCCCAATACCTGCTTGACGCCGTCGACCTGTTCCATCTCGCTGATCATTTTTTTGACTTCTTTGTTGTCGATGGAGCTGTCCATCAGGATCATATGGGTGGAGGAGATGTTGAAGTCCTCGCTGAGCTTGGTATTCGCGATGACAAAATCCATTTCCTTGGGCAGACACTCTGCCATATCATAGTAAACTTCGTTGTTGGTCTGGATGTAGCCGTACAAAAACGGCGGGATCAACAGGACGAAGACGATCAGGAATACAGGGAAGATCTTGACGATGCCGCCGGAGAGCTTCTTCATGCTCGGGATCAGCGAGCGATGGTTGAGCTTTGACAGCGGCTTGTCGAGGATCAGGATCAGTGACGGCAGAACGGTCAGACAGCCGATCACGCCGAAGAGCACGCCCTTCGCCATGACGATACCGAGGTCGCGGCCGAGCGTAAAGGTCATGAAGCATAACGCGATAAAGCCCGCGATCGTGGTGATGGAGGAGCCGACGACGGAGAGGAAGGTTTGGTGAATCGCGACTGCCATCGCCTCTTTGTTATCGCTGTGGATCTCTTTTTGTTCATTATAGCTGTGCCACAGGAAAATGCTGTAGTCCATCGTGACGGCAAGCTGTAATACCGCGGACAGCGCCTTGGTGATGTAAGAGATCTCGCCGAGGAAGAAGTTGGTGCCGAGGTTGAGCACGATCATCATACCGATGGAGGCGAGGAACACGAGAGGGATCAGCCAGTTGTCCAACAGGACGATCATCGCGACGAGCGCGAGGATGACGGCGATGCCGACATAGATGGGTTCTTCCCGCTCACACAGGTCTTTCAAATCCGTGACCAGCGCCGACAGACCGCAGACAAAGCATTTTTCGCCCGTGATGGAGCGGATCTCACGGATCGCGTCCATCGTCTCGTCGGACGAGGTAGAGGTCTTGAAAAAGACCGCCATCACGGTACTGTGGTCGGTGTTGAAGGCGTTGTACACCTTATCGGGCAAAAACTCCCTGGGGACGGAGATGTCCGCGACGTCGTTGTACCACAACACACTGTCGACCTGTTCGACCTGCTCGACCTTTTCTTTGAGCGCGGCAACGTCCTTGTCGGGCATATCCTCCAGAATAATGAACGAGAACGCGCCTTTGCCGAATTCGTCCATCAGGATGTTCTGACCCTTGACGGTGTCCATGCTCTCGGGCAGGTAGGTAAGCATATCATAATTGATGCGCGTGTTGAGCATAAAGATGAACGCCGGGATCATCAGCACCAGCGTCAGCAGTACGATCGGGACGCGCAGCTTTACAATCGCTTTGGATAGTTTCATTCTTTCACCTTCGATTCTGTATGTAACGCTTTTTACGGCGCTATACTACATATACTAATACTCATTAAAACACATTAACATTTATTGCGTCATATTCCGCATAGCTGTGTTGGACTCCTTGACATACGTCAGTATGCCTGCGTCGTCCGCCTTGCTCTGCGAAATATCCCGCTAATAAATCTGTTAAAGCGTTTAATGGAGTATTAGTATTATATAAAATACAATATGAATAGAATGATTACCATTCGCAAAGATTTTTTTGTGCCCAAAATTTGGGCATATCCGCACTTTTGCGCAAAAAATAAAAAAGGCTTCCCCTCGGGGGGAAGCTGTCAAGCTTTGCTTGACTGATGAGGGGCAGACGATTCAACTATCGCGACGAAGTCAATTACAGCTGAGCGTGACCGTTATATCAGAGAAGCAACTCACTCTTTGTATCATAGATAAGACGGATAGGTCAGCCCCTCATCCGACCTTTTCGGCTCATTTGGAGCCGAAAAGCCCACCTTCCCCCCGAGGGGAAGGCGTTTAGGCGGAACCTATCCTAAGAAGTTTTATAACGTATTGTCTAAAGACTGTTGGAATAAGTTTTCTGTTCTTTGTTTCTCCACAACTTAAGAGATTTTTTATTTGATGTAATCAGTCGCGAGCATCTTTCTGCGCAGATCGAGCAGCTTTTTGAAGGAATCGGAGTAATCGTCCCGCATACCCTTGTCGCACCAGTCGGCAATGATACCGAAGCTGACGCACTTGTAGTATTCGATCAAGAGCTCTCGTTCCTCGGCGCTGAAGCTGCCCTTCGGTACCGCGATCTCAAAGTATTCGGCGACCACCGCGCGGCAGACCTTCATCAGGCATCGCTCATAGATATAGCGGTGGGACGAGTTGTAGATATGGTTGGCGGCGCGTTTGTTTTGCAGCACGAACTGCGCGCCGACGTTGACACATTCCTCCAGCGAGTCGATCGTGGGATAGGCTTTGATCAGCTCTTCGGAGCTGTCCATCAGCATTTCTTCGACCAGCGCGGGCAGATCGGCATAGTGGTAGTAAAAGGTGTTGCGCGAAATACCGCAGTCATCGGTGATATCCTTGATGGTGATGCGGTCGATGGGCTTGCTGTCGAGCAGCTTGGTAAAGGAGTTTTGGATGGCTTTTTGCGTTAACTGTGACATAAGGACCTCTGCGGGAATGATTTGAGCCGCACACCTCCGGCTCAATTTCTATTATACGAGTTTGAGAGAGCAGACGCAAGGCTTTTTGCTGATTTAATGTTGATGAAAACAGATAACGGCGACACCCGATGAGTGCCGCCGCTACCTGTTTGGATATATCGTTAGAGGAGTAGAGGGTTAGGTTTTGTATCTGTCGATGATATCCGGAGTGATGAAATGAAGAAGAAAACATGCTATGCTGTTGTTATCTGTTGTTTTGATGTGATATCAGAGCTCGGTTTCGTTCTTGGCTCTGCCGCAGGATACGGGCAGATTGCCGTTGCGGGCGCGGATCGCGTCGATGAACGCCTTTTCGTTCTTATCCTTTTTCATGGAGATATGGTATCTGAGCTCATAGACGCTGCCCATCTGGACGGTCTTGACGGTGATGACCTCGTTCTTGGTGGTGAATTCCTTGAAGATGTCGTCAAAGAGTCCCTCATAGTCGAGGTTCTCGGGGATCTCGATCCGCAGTTCCTTTTTGGCGGTGTTGCCGAAGGGCGTCGCGAAGAGGATGATCCATACGACGCATACGACCACTGCCGCAAATACCGCGAAGGTGATATATCCGCCGCCGCACGCCAGACCGATCGCCATGGAAAGCATGATCGCGAGCAGCTCGCGTGAGGAACCGGGCTGAGAGCGGAAGCGTACCAGTGAGAATACGCCGAGTACCGCGATGCCCGCGCCCGCGGACAGGCCGTTGACCATCATGATCAGCATCGCGACGATGGCGGGGATGATAGTGAGTGTGACGGCAAAGCTCTTGGAGCAATAGCTCTTAAAGCGGTAAACGTAGGATGAAATGAATCCGAGCAGAAGCGCTGTGCCTGCTGCGATGAGTCCCTGTGTCAGGGTGATGCTGTCGCCTGAAAAAATGGTGTTGAATGTCATGATCTGTTCCTCCTTTGATAGTATCCATGTTGTGTGTGTATCAGTTGAGATTGCCACGTCGCAAGGGTTTTGCTCCTCGCAATGACAATTTGTATTTGTTGATGAATGTGATATCAGAAGCCTGACGCTATCTTGATCTTCTGCTGAACGTGGGCAGTGCCGAATTTTGAGAAGCTGTGAGAGAAGATGCCTCTTTCGCTGAGCGCGTGAGCCAGCCATAAGGGCATCGCGCCGGGGATCTTGATCTCCATCAGGTAGGTGTCTTTACCAAGCACCTTGTGACCGTCTGACTCGCTCTCGAGTCGGGTGTCGTCGTAGCGCGAGGTGATGTCGCGGTCGAAGGTGATCCTCAGATCGGGGTTATCCTTGCCCGCCCACGCTACGCGGTGATAGCTGATGAACGCCTTGGGGCTTAAATGGTAGCGGCGCATCATGTAGTCGATCTCGGAGGGGATATTGCCCTCGATGTGAGAGGGGATCTTGCCGCCCTCGATGTATTCATACGCTTCATTCAGCGTCATGGAAACGCGGCGCTTATAGACGATACCGCGGTATTTCTTCTTGATCTCGAAGAACACGGTGCTGTCACCGTCGGGTGTGCCGTAGGAGCGCAGGCGGAGCTTTTCTTTGTAGGTAGGCTTTCTCAGCGAGGTCTCGATCAGCTCATCGTCGGTGTTGTCGAAGTAGATGTTGCGGATCTCGGTCTCGCCGTATTTGTCGACCTCCATATAAGGGGTGATCGCTTCGATCAGTGATTCATACTGCTCCTTGGTGAGCATGTATTTCTTTTCGACTCGTTGGAAGATATAAGTAAAAGCCATGGTGATTCTCCTTTCCGGTGGGCTGTTCTTGATTCGGTTGAGATTGCCACAGTCTTGACTGTATGTCAAGACTTCGCAATGACAATTTGTCATGTGTTTTTCTGTTATGGCTATAGTATACGGGGGCTTTGTGTGAGTAAATTGTTGGAATTATGAACAAATTATGAACGGACAAGGGAGTTTGTGTGAAAACGATGGATTCTTATCTTTCAGCGTATCGGACGGTTCCGTTTGACGGATAATCGGATCGATACATCCTTTACAGGATCGATTTGACTAATCCCGAAAAATAAGGTATAATATTCTGGATAATATTATATTGATTCGTAAATGAAGATAAAGGAAGTGAAGCAATGCCTCAGGTTCGTACCAATGATGAAAGGATCCAGCAGCTGGCGACCAGCTGTGTTCAGAATGACAATATCGAGAAAGCCCTCTATTCCCAGTACAATGTCAACATCGGTCTGCGCGATCTCAACGGTCGCGGCGTACTGACCGGTCTGACCGATATCAGCGAGATCCGCCAGAATAAGATCGTAGACGGTAAGCCTGTCCCCACCGACGGCAAGCTCTTTTACCGCGGTGTGAATATCGAAGATATCATCGCGGGCTGTCACCGCGACAAACGCCTCGGCTTTGAAGAAGTGACCTATCTGCTCCTGTTCGGCAAGCTGCCGAACCGTGAGGAGCTGGACGGCTTTATGGAGCTGCTGTCCGATTCGCGCGTATTGCCCAAGCATTTTGTGCGCGACGTCATCCTCAAGGCTTCCGGAAAAGACATGATGACCGCGTTGGCGAAGGCGGTGCTTACCTTGGCTTCTTATGACAACGACGTCATGAACCTCGAGATCGACAACGTCCTGCGCCAGTGCCTGAAGCTGATCTCTCTGTTCCCGCTGTTGACCGTGTATTCCTATCAGGCGTACAACCACTATTCCAACGGCGAGAGCCTGTTCATCCATAATCCCGAGCGCTGTGAGCACACGGCGGAGATCCTCTTGAGCACCCTGCGCGAGGATCGCCAATTCACCGCGCTGGAGGCGGAGGTGCTGGATATGGCGCTGATGCTCCACGCGGAGCACGGCGGCGGCAATAACTCCACCTTCACCACCTGCGTCGTCACCTCCTCGGGCACCGACACCTATTCCGCGATCGCGGCGGCGCTGTGTTCGCTGAAGGGCCCCAAGCACGGCGGCGCGAATAAGCGCGTGATGGGTATGATGAACGAGATCAAGTACAATGTCAAGGATTGGACGGACGACGACGAGATCGCCGCTTATCTGAACCGCATCCTCTCCAAGGACGCGTTCGACCGCAGCGGTCTGATCTACGGTATCGGTCACGCGGTCTATTCCATCTCAGACCCCCGTGCCCGCGTCTTCAAGGGCTTTGTCGAACAGCTCGCCGAGGAAAAGGGCATGACGGATGAATACGGCTTGTACAGCCGTATTGAGCGTTTGGCGCCGCTGGTCATCGCGGAGCACCGCAAGATGTATAAGGGCGTATCCGCTAACGTGGACTTCTACTCCGGCTTTGTATACAAGATGCTCGGACTGCCCGAGGAGCTGTATACTCCCATCTTTGCCGTGTCGCGTATTGCGGGATGGAGCGCGCACCGTATTGAGGAGCTCTTGAACGTCAATAAGATCATCCGACCCGCGTACATGAGCGTTTGTCAGGAAAAAGACTACGTTGATCTGAAAGACAGATAAAAATGTGAGCCGTGGGAAACCGCGGCTCTGTTTACTATTATTCGTTATCGTATACGAATTGTCATTGCGAGGAGCGAACACATGTGTTCAGCGACGTGGCAATCTCAACCTATTCAAATCCTCACACTCTCAAACGATTTATTCGGAATCACTTAAATGATGCAAAATCTATTGAAGCGAAAATGGGTCGCGATGCTCGCGGCGGTGCTGTGTACCGTGCTGTGGGGGTCGGCGTACCCGGTCATCAAATACGGATATCAGGTGATGGAGATCACCTCGGTCGCGGATAAGCTGATGTTCGCGGGCGTGCGCTTTGTGCTGGCAGGACTGATGGTGTTCGTCTTTACATGGTGCAAAAA
>CACWXE010000006.1 GCA_902764715.1 uncultured Ruminococcus sp.
AGATCGCGGGGTTATCGGCATTCTTTTCCAAATACTCAGCGAACTCTGCCGCGTACCACTTCGCCATCCCGAGATTGTGCATGAGATAGTGACCGCAGTTGACCGCTGTCGCGCCGGGGATCACCTCGGCGTCTTCCACCGATTTGAACGCGGCAAGCAGCAGCTCATAGATGTCTCGCGGAACGCGATCGCCCTTGAGGATCAGGTAAAAACCCGTCAGGCATCCCATCGGACCCCAGTAGATCACCTCGTCCTTCCAATCGGGATCATTGCGCAGATAGGTCGCGATGAGGTGCTCGAGTGAATGCATCGCCGCCACATCGATCACCGGCTCTCTGTTCGGCCTTTTCAGCCTGATATCATAGGTCGTGACCTTATCATTTCCGACATGATCCTCACGGCTGAGGAAGATCCCGGGGATGATCTTGGTATGGTCAACGGAAAAGCTCTGTATCAATTCCATTTTGATCTCTCCTTTTACACTTTTTGATCGAATCAAGTTTAGCATAAAAGGAGGACTTTTTCAACACCTTTAAAGATAGTTAGGAGTGAGGGGTTAAGAGTGTTTGGTGGGCACCGCCCACACCTGATTTTTATATCAGTTCAAAACGCGAAGCGTTTCCCATAATCACTAACTACTATCCACTGACCACTAACCACTGATCCTACTGAAACATATCCTTTGCGCTGTCGAACAGATCCTCCATCGCGTCGGCGACCTTCCCTGCTTTTTTTTGCAGGGTTTTCTTACTGTTGTTCATCATCACAACGCTCACCGCGCTGACCGCGATCCCCGCCGCAACGCCGCCGAGGACGCCTTTGAGCACGCCGCCCTTTTTCTCTGCAGGCGCATCATTACTCATTGCTTTTTGCATGATACCTACTCCTTTCTGTTTTTGATAGGCTGATTAAGCCTTCCCCTTGAGGGGAAGGTGGGCTTTTCGGCAACGTCATGCCGAAAAGGTCGGATGAGGTGTAAACGCTTCATTCAACTCTTTTCCATCGATAAAACGGAAAGGCTTCCACCTCATCCGCCTCGCTTTTGACGAGGCACCTTCCCCTCAAGGGGAAGGCTCTCAACCGCGTTTTGTTCTTACTGACAAACTTATTTTTTGCGATTCAATTTCGCTTATTCCAAACAAAAGAGGGAAATTCAAATTGGAAAAACCTGACAACAAAGTTTTGAACATCGTGCTGTTCGAGCCGGAGATCCCGCAAAACACCGGCAATATCGCGCGCACCTGTGCCGCTACGGGCGCAAGGCTCCACCTTGTGCGACCCTTCGGCTTTGAGATCACCGACCGCAACCTCAAGCGGGCGGGTCTCGACTACTGGTATCTCGTCGACATCACCTACTATGATTCGATCGACGATTTCTTTGCCAAGACCGAGGGCGGCGAATACTTCTTTTTTTCCACCAAAGCGCGTCACAAGCACAGCGAAGTCAGCTACCCCGACGGCGCGTACATCATCTTCGGCAAGGAAACGCGCGGCATCCCCGAGCATGTTTTGATGAAATACCCCGACCGATGCGTCCGCATCCCGATGATCGATGAAGCGCGATCCCTCAACCTCGCGAACTCCGTCGCCGTCGGCTGCTACGAGGTCCTGCGCCAGTGGGATTACCCCGCCCTGCAAACCAAAGGCGAGCTCCACCGCCATCATTGGGAGGATACAGAATAGTTTTTTCGTCCAACGCTCCGAAAGGGGCGTTTTCTTTGTGATTTTTCACAAAGAATCCCATTATTATTCCATTTTGCTATTGCAATAAGCTACCGTTTTGTTATATAATT
This sequence comes from uncultured Ruminococcus sp., assembly GCA_902764715.1. GTDB lineage: Bacteria > Bacillota > Clostridia > Oscillospirales > Acutalibacteraceae > Ruminococcoides. Next base: position 1,794 of record CACWXE010000006.1, read on the forward strand.
AATGAGTAAAATTATGGTATTGCGCGTTTGCGGTTAGCTTTAACTAACATAAACGCGAACGCCCAATGCAAAGAAAGGATGTTTTTATCATGAAACTCAATAAGTACACCGTTGATGACATCAACTTTGCCGGCAAGAAAGTCCTTTGCCGCTGTGACTTCAACGTACCGCTCAAGGACGGCGTGATCACCAACGATAACCGTATCACCGCCGCTCTGCCCACCATCAAGAAGATCATCGCCGACGGCGGTCAGCTCATCCTCTGCTCCCACCTCGGCAAGCCGAAGAACGGCCCTGAGGAGAAGTTCTCCCTCGCACCCGTAGCTGTTCGCCTGTCCGAGCTGCTGGGTAAGGACGTTGTATTCGCCAATGACGATGAGGTCGTCGGCGCTAACGCCAAGGCTGCTGTTGCCGCAATGAAGGACGGCGACGTCGTTCTGCTGCAGAACACCCGTTTCCGCAAGGAAGAGACCAAGAACCTTGAGCCGTTCAGCTCCGAGCTGGCTTCTTTAGCAGAAGTATTCGTTATGGACGCATTCGGTTCCGCTCACCGCGCACACTGCTCCACCGTCGGCGTGACCGATCACATCAAGTGCACCGCAGTCGGTTATCTGATGCAGAAGGAGATCGACTACCTCGGCAACGCGGTAGAATCTCCCGTACGTCCCTTCGTCGCGATCCTCGGCGGCGCTAAGGTCGCGGACAAGCTCAACGTTATCTCGAATCTCCTCGAGAAGTGCGACACCCTGATCATCGGCGGCGGCATGGCTTACACCTTTGCCAAGGCGCAGGGCAAGGCGATCGGTACTTCTCTGGTCGACGACACCAAGCTCGATTACTGCAACGAGATGATCAAGAAGGCTGAGGATCTCGGCAAGAAGCTCCTGCTACCCATCGACACCGTCTGCACCAAGTCCTTCCCCGATCCGATCGACGCTCCCATCGACACCGAGGTTTTCGCAGCTGGCGAGATCCCCGAGGACTGCATGGGTCTGGATATCGGCCCCAAGACCCGCGAGCTCTATGCGGAGGCTGTCAAGTCCGCTAAGACCGTTGTATGGAACGGCCCTATGGGCGTATTCGAGAACCCGATCCTCGCGGAAGGCACCATCGCGGTCGCCAAGGCGCTGGCTGAGACCGATGCTACTACCATCATCGGCGGCGGCGACTCCGCTGCGGCTGTCGTCAACCTCGGCTTTGCCGACAAGATGAGCCACATCTCCACCGGCGGCGGCGCTTCTCTCGAGTATCTCGAGGGTAAGGTTCTGCCCGGTATCGCGGCTATCGCTGACAAAGACTAAGCATTATTCAACGAGGGCGGCATGGCGTCGCCCTCCATTCCCATAAAGAAAGGATTTTTTATCATGATACTTGACGCTTTAACAAAAGGTATGAGAAAGACCATCATCGCCGGTAACTGGAAGATGAATAAGACTCCTTCCGAGGCGAAGGCTCTGCTCGAGGAGATCATCCCCCTCGTCAAGGACGCGGCATGCGAGGTCGTAGCCTGCGTTCCTTATGTTGACCTTGCTACAGCGGTTGAGGTCACCAAGGACACCAACATCAAGATCGGCGCTGAGAACTGCCACTGGGCGGAGAGCGGCGCTTTCACCGGCGAGATCAGCACCGGTATGCTCAAGGAACTGGGCGTAGAATATGTCATCATCGGTCACTCCGAGCGCAGACAGTATTTCGGCGAGACTGACGAGACCGTCAACAAGCGCGTCAAGGCTGCTCTGGCAGCAGGTCTCAAGCCCATCGTTTGCGTCGGCGAACTGCTCTGGGAGCGTGAGTGCAACATCACCAACGAGGTCATCGCGCGTCAGCTCAAGCTCGATCTGTGGGGTGTTACCGAAGAAGAGCTCAAGAACGTTGTCATCGCTTACGAGCCTGTATGGGCAATCGGCACCGGCAAGACCGCTACCGCTGAGCAGGCAGAGGAAGTCTGTGAGCTCATCCGTATGTGCCTCAAGACACTGTACACCCTCGAGGCGGCTACTGCCGTTACCATCCAGTACGGCGGCTCCATGAATGACGCGAACGCGGCTGAGCTGCTGGCTAAGACCAACGTTGACGGCGGTCTGATCGGCGGCGCTTCTCTGGTGCCTGAGAAATTTGCGAAGATCATCGAAGCCACCAAGCCCGAAGAATACTGATATTTAAAGAGCAGTATACAATACAGAGGATAACCAAAAGCCTCCCTTTCCTAAGGGAGGTGCTCCCGACATTCGTGTCGGGAGCGGAGGGTTGCAACGTTTCAACACTTGTCACCCCCCGGTCATCGGATCAATCTGTCTGATGACAGCCCCCTGAGGAAAGGGGGGCTCGATATGAGAGGAATTGATAGAATGAAAAAACCAATTGCATTGATTATCATGGACGGCTTTGGTATCGCTCCCAAGTACGGCAACGCCATCGACTATGCGCGCACGCCGCATCTTGACCAGCTGTTCTTCCAAAATCCCCTTACCATGATCGGCGCGTCGGGTCTCGATGTAGGTCTGCCGCACGGTCAGATGGGTAACAGCGAGGTCGGCCACACCAACATGGGCGCGGGCCGCATCGTATATCAGGAGCTCACTCGCATCACCAAAAGTATCGAGGACGGCGATTTCTTCGAGAACGAGGCGATGAACAAGGCGATCGACAACTGCAAAGCGAACGACAGCTCCCTGCATCTGTTCGGTCTGCTCTCTCCCGGCGGCGTACACAGCCACAACACCCATCTGTACGGCATCTTAGAGCTTGCCAAGCGCAAGGGCCTGACTAAGGTCTACATCCACGCGTTCCTCGACGGTCGTGACGTACCCCCTTCCAGCGCGAAGGAATATGTCGCGCAGGCAGTCGAAAAGTGCGAGGAGATCGGCGTCGGCAAGATCGCTACCATCAGCGGACGTTACTACGCGATGGACAGAGATAATCGCTGGGAGCGCGTCGAAAAGGCGTATTCGGCGATCGTCTACGGCGAGGGCGTACAGGAGACCGATCCCGTACAGGCGGTGCAGAACAGCTATGACAACGGCGTGACCGACGAGTTCATGCTGCCTGCCGTGATCGCGGGCGGCGACACCGTCAAAGAGGGCGACAGTGTCATCTTCTACAACTTCCGTCCCGACAGAGCGCGTGAGATCACCCGCACCTTTGTCGATGACGATTTCACCGGCTTTGAGCGCAGGAACGGCCGCTTCCCCGTCACCTACATCTGCATGACACAGTATGACGCGACCATGCCCAACGTCGACGTCGCCTTCAAGCCGCAGCAGCTCGTCAACACCCTCGGCGAGTATCTCTCTAACAACGGCTTGACCCAGCTGCGTATCGCCGAGACCGAGAAGTACGCACATGTCACCTTCTTCTTCAACGGCGGCGTTGAAAAGCAGTATGAGGGCGAGGATCGCATCCTTGTCAAGTCCCCTGCCGTCGCTACCTACGACATGCAGCCCCATATGAGCGCCTACGAGGTCACCGAAAAGTGCGTCGAGGCGATCAAGAGCGGCAAGTATGACGTGATCATCCTCAACTTTGCCAACTGCGACATGGTCGGTCACACCGGTGTGTTCGACGCGGCAGTTAAGGCGGTCGAGGCAGTCGACTGGGGTGTCAAGAAGGTATCCGACGCGATCGCCGAGATGGGCGGCGTGACCTGCATCACCGCGGATCACGGCAACGCCGATCGCATGATCGACCGCGACGGTACTCCTTTCACCGCGCACACCACCAACCCCGTACCCTTCTGCGTCGTCGGTTATGACGAGTGCAAGGAGCTGCGCACGGGCGGCGTGCTCGCGGATATCGCGCCCACTATGCTCGACATCATGGGTCTGCCTCAGCCCGAGGAAATGACCGGTAAGAGCATGATCATGCGGTGACGCGTGCGTCTTGATTCCGCCTTTTGAAAGGTTCTTTATCATCTTTTAAAGACTTCAACGGCGTGTCAAAAAAGACATGAAAATGTCACGTTTTTGATGTGTACTTACACGGAAAACACGGAATCAATCATGTTCTGATCAATCTTAAATTACCAAAAGCTCCCGATCCATTCGGGAGCTTTTTTCTTGTATCTGCGATCATGCTGTGATATAATAATGCAAACACCTCACCGAAAGGATGAGTCCATGAAACGAACACTTGCTTTGATACTGACTCTCACGGCGATGTTCTCCTTCCTGTGCATCCCGACCGCGGCAAATGCCGCCGAGAACACGACCGTTCCGAAGATCGAGATCACCACCGACGCGGGCAACGGGTTATCGCTGGAAAAGGCGGACGGCTATGTCGGCGCACATATCACCATCACTGATATGGACGGCTCCGCGGTCGATGATACGATCTCCCTCAAGGTGCGCGGCAACAGCACCGCGATGGAGCATGTCACAAAAAAATCCTTCAACTTCAAATTCGCCAAAAAAGCAGAGATTCTAGGGATGGGCAAGGGCAAAAAATGGCCGTTGCTCGCCAACTGCTTCGACCCCACCCTCCTGCGCAATTATCTCGCCTTTGACCTTGCGCAGGAGCTTGATCTCCCCTACACCTCACAGCAGCGCTACGCCGAGGTGTGGCTGGACGGCTCCTACCGCGGCTGTTACACCGTCTACGAGCCGGTACAGGAAGGCACGGATCGTGTCGACATCGACATCGAGAGCAACGACGGCAAAAAAGATTTTCTGCTCGAATATGAGGCGAGCCGCACGGAGGCTGATGTATCCTACGTCAGCGCCGGCGGACTGCGTTTTGCGATGAGCGATCCCGACGAGCCAACAGAGGATCAGCTCGCCTATGTCACCGATACCCTGAACAATATCATCAACACGCTGAAAAACGGCACAGAGGAGGAGATCCGCCAAACTATCGACGTCGATTCTTTTGCGAAGTTCTACCTGCTCAACGAGTACGCCAAGACCGGTGATTTCGGTTTAAGCTCCGTATTCTTCTTCTACAAGGACGGTATCCTCTACGCGGGACCCGCGTGGGACTACGACCTCGCGCTGGGCAACCTCAACGGCGACCTCAACTCCACCGCTGCCAAGCAGGGCAGCCGCACCGACGGCATTATGCAGGCGGATAAAAACTTCTACCGCTTACTCACCGGCAAAGACTGGTTCCAAACCGAGGTCAAGCGCGTCTACGCCCAGCATTATGACTATATCGAAAACATCTCCGCCGACGGCGGACGACTCGACGCTTTGCGCACAGAGAATCAGGCGCTTTTTGATCGCAACTTTTCCGTATGGAACGTCAACAGATGGTGGCTCAATTACCAGAAACCACCGCTGAGAACCTATGACGATAACTTCAATTTTCTGAAAGCATGGTGCGCCGAGCGCCACCTGTGGCTCAGCGACTACTACGGACTGTACCGCTATTCCTATCTGCGCGGCGACAGCGACGGCAACGGAAAGGTCGATATCCTTGACGTGACGCTCATTCAGCGCATTCTCGCCAATCTGCAAGCCGATGATGACGGTATGATCACCCTGCGCGCCGCACTATCGGGAGATACCCTCGACATCATCGACGTAACATGCCTGCAGCGTTACATCGCACAAATGCCGACCCCCTACCCCATCAACGAAACCGCACAAACCATTCTGTATTCATAACAAAAGCTCCCGAGAGATCGGGAGCTTTTTCTTATGCTTGATTCAGTTTGCCGCAAAATGCCTGTATCTTCTCCTCGTTCTCCTGCGAGGGTTGATCCTTCGGGTCGACGAGGATCAGCTGTGCGTCAAAGTGCTCGATCCCTAAAAACTTCGCGAGCTTATCGATCGCCTTCTCCGCGCCGCCTCCGGCATAGCACACACATACGGCGAAGCGCTTACCTTTCAGCGCGGCGCGATTCTCGTCGATAAACGTCCTGATCGGCGGCGTGAAACTGCTCGCCCAGACAGGTGTAGCGAAGATGATCCTGTCATAATCTCCGTTGAACTCATACGGATTCAGTTGGGGCTTCTCACCCATCACCGCTTTCATACCGCCCCAGATAAACTTGCGCGCTCCCTTGTCGGGATAATCCTTCACGGGCTTTATTTCGATCAGATCGGCTGAAAGCTCCTTAGCAATTATTTCGGCAACCATCTTGGTATTGCCGCTCATTGAATAATAAACGATCGCAGTTTTCATCAAATCACCTCAGAAATAGAAAACTTCTTCAAACTTTTTATCCAGCGCGATACACAGGATCAGCGCGAGCTTCGCCGTCGGATTGAACTGTCCCGTTTCGATCGAGCTGATCGTGTTGCGCGACACGCCCACCATCTTCGCCAGCTCCGCCTGTGAGAGCTTCTTTTCCTTGCGGATCACGGCGAGGTTGTTCTTCAAGATCAATTCATTATCCATCACGGCATCACCTTGCAAAGCTGGAGGATCCACAGCGCCAGCATCATCAGCGCCAGCAATCCCCAAAAGATCGTAACGAACAGCTCGTGCCGCTTGCGCAGCTTGATGTACTTGGTCAGTAAAGCGACAAACGCCATGGTGAACAGGACAAAATCCATGCCGCGGTTCACATAGCCCAGCACAAAACCGTTGACCGTATCGACGAGGATCACCAGGATCACGGCGACGAGATATGCCGCCCAGGTACCGCTCTTCTGCGCTTCGATATCCGCGTAATCCTTGCCGCTGTTCTCAGCCTGCGCTTTCTTCAAAATATCCTCTCTGTTCATGATAGCATCTCCTTTTGAACGTCATGCGGGGAGTGAATACGCGTGTTCGGCGAATGTCGATCTCATCCGCAATGAGTAGTTTTGACAAGTTTACTTGTCATCTTTGATGGCATCATTATAGCACTGCCAAGTTTACTTGTCAATACTTTTTGCAAAGTTTTCTTGGCAAAATTTGTGCGCGCAAAAAAGCTCCCGAAGTATAATACCTCGGGAGCATTGTTGATCAATATTGCTTTGACACGCCGTTACAGAAACACCTCGCGTTACTCCGCGTCAGCCTTAGCGGCTTCGATCACCTTTTGAGCGACCTGAGCGGGAGCGTCCTCATAACGCTCGAACTCAAAGCTGTAGCTGCCGCGACCCTGGGTGCACTGGCGCATGAATACGGAGAAGTCAGCCATCTCAGCCATCGGGACCTCAGCCTCGACGATCTGCATGCCGTCCTCGCCGGCGTTCATACCGAGCACGCGGCCTCTGCGCTTGTTGACCTCGCCCATGATGTCGCCCATGTTCGCGTCCGGAACAGTCGCCTTCAAGGAACCGACCGGCTCCAGCAGAGCGGGCTTAGCCTGCGGGATACCCGCCTTGAAAGCGAGCTGAGCAGCGGTCTTGAACGCCATTTCGTTGGAGTCAACGGGATGGTACTTACCATCATACAGCGTCGCCTTTACGCCGACGACCGGATAGCCTGCCAGCGGGCCGTGCTTGATGGAATCTCTCAGACCCTTTTCAACAGCCGGGAAGAACTGCTTCGGAACCGAACCACCGACAACGGCGATATCGAACTCCAGACCGTCGGAATCGCACGGCTCAAACTTGATCCATACGTCACCGTACTGACCGGAACCGCCGGACTGCTTCTTATGCTTGCCTTCCACATCGGACTTGCCGCGGATGGTCTCACGATACGCGACCTTGGGCTGCTTGAGCTCAACCTCTACGTTGAACTTGCTCTTTAACTTGGAAACGACGACGTCCAGATGCTGTTCGCCCATACCGGACATGACCAGCTCCTTGGTCTCGGGGTCGTTCTTATACTGGATGGTGGGATCTTCCTCGACCAGACGAGCCAGACCCTGCGCTACCTTATCCTCTTCACCCTTCTTCTTGGGATAAACCGCCATCGTGAAGGAAGGAGCCGGATAATCGATGCCGTCAAGGATGACCTTGCGGGTGGGGGAGCAGAGGGTGTCGCCGGTATTGGCGGCGGTCAGCTTCGGGATCGCGCCGATATCGCCCGCGAGTACCGCGGCGGCGTCCTCCTGCTTTTTACCGCGAACGGTCAGCACCTTGGTGATACGCTCCTGATTGCCGGTGCGCATATTGACGAGAGGTGTATCGGTACTTACCTTGCCGGATACGACCTTGAAGTAGCTCAGCTTACCGACGAACGGGTCGGCTACGGTCTTGAAGATGATCGCGGCGGTAGCGCCCTGCTCGTTGCAGGCGATCTCTACGGGGTCGCCGTTGACGTCAACAGCGGTCTCGGAACCCTTGTCGGCGGCAGTCGGAGCCAGCCAGGTAATGGTGTTCAGGAACTGCTCGATGCCGAAGGTAGTAGCCGCGTCGCCGCAGAATACGGGGCACAGAGAGCCGTCCTTGACGCCCTGCGATACGCCGGTGATGATCTCTTCGGGGGTGAATTCCTCTTCCATGAAGAACTTCTCCATCAGCTCTTCGCTGGTCTCGGCAACAGCCTCCTTGATGGCCTCGCGGAGTCCCTCAAAGCGGTCGCCCATCTCGGGGATGATCGCGGTGGGAGTTGCGTTGCCCTTGTTGTCGTATTTATAAGCCTTGTATTCGAGCAGATTGATGTAGGTATTCGCCTGTCCGTTCTCGATATGCGGAACGATGACAGGGCATACGGAAGGACCGAAGGTCGCCTTGAGATCCTCTAATACGCGATAGAAGCGAGCGTCCTCGTCGCATACGCCGTTGACAAAGAAGATCTTGGTCAGACCTTCCTTATCGGCAGCCTTGACTGCCTTTTCGGTACCGACATTCACGCCGTCCTTTGCGGATACAACGATGACCGCTGTCTCAGCCGCGCGATAGCCTTCAAAAACGCCGCCCTCAAAGTCGAACAGACCGGGGGTGTCGATGATGTTGATCTTTGTATTCTTCCACTCTACGGGAGCTACTGCGGTAACGATAGATACCTTGCGGCGAATCTCCTCCGCGTCAAAGTCAAGCTGGGTGTTGCCGTCGGCGATCTTGCCCAGACGGTCGCTCGCCTTGGAAAGATACAGCATCGCTTCGGCAACGGAAGTCTTACCCGCGCCGGAATGGCCTGCCATAGCGATATTGAGAATGTGTTTCGGGTCGTACTGTTTCAATGAAAAAACTCCTTTCAAGAGTGTTATATGCTATTTCGGTATACCTTTCACATAGATACCGATTACACGCTACCATACTATTATAGTACAAATCAAAAGTCGGTACAATAAAAACTGTCCCCCGAGCGAAAAAATCCACTAAATATATAAAAAAGATCCCTTTCGATTGTGCAATTTGCACATAGCACGACCCGCTTTTTGTCATCTTCCCCTAATTTTGTTGTCATTTTACGTATGATTCCGCACAAAAAATCCTCCCTGTATAATACAGAGAGGATCCGATTTAACTTCAATTCTTCTGTCGATGCCGCAAATAGAACATCAGCGCCGTACCCATTAAGGCGTGGGCGAATTCGCCCTTTCCGTAATTGCGAATCACCTCGTCCGTCGGCATCAGCTCATAGGTAAGCAGCTCGTCATGGTCGAGCGACTGCGTGCCCGTCTGCTTCAAGTCCTCGGCAAGATACACATGGAAGCGGTTTTTGAACAAAGCGGGGTTCGGGCTGACGGTGCCCAAGTGGGTCAGCCTGCCTGCTTCAAAGCCGGTCTCCTCCATCAGCTCGCGGCGTGACGCGGTCGCGGGGTCCTCCCCTTCGTCCACCATGCCGCCGGGGAATTCCAGACTCAGACATTCCGCCGAATGTCGCCACTGGCGCACCAGCACAAAGCTGCCCCGATATTCTGCGATGACCATCGCCCAATCGGGCGCGTCCATCGCCACATAATCGCCCTCGATCCCTGTCGCGGCGACCTCATGCTGCTCGTTCACATCGAATATCGGCGTATGCAGCAGTAATTTGCTGTCGGTGATACTCCATTTTAAATCTGTCTTATTCATCATATCCGTCCTTTGCAGCAGCGCGGTTTCTCTGCAGCGCTGACATGGTTATATTTTCGGTGCTTCTGTCGGTTTTTGCTTTCGCAGCAACAGCTTCTGTATCAAATAAGCGAGGTACGCCATGAGCATAAACGGCAGTGAGAAGATCAAATATTTGTACAAGCCGTGACCTGCGCCCCAAGGCGTCTTCTCATATACTTTTCTGCCGATGCTCGTCGCGATATAGATCTCCAGCGAGAACGCGCCGAAGAAATTGAAAATTTTGTCGATCTTCCACTTGCTCAACGTGACAAAGCTCTGGGCAAATACAAAGGTGAGCGCCACACCGACGATCGAGCAGGATAAGCGATAATACGCGCCATGCACCTCCGGAACGCCGCACACCGGAACGCCCAATGCCGCGATCATCACGCAAATGATCAAAAACAGCGGCGAAAAATGACGTTTCTGCTTCACGGTCCTGCCCATATAGATACCGATGATAAATACCGCTAAACGCGTAAGCGCTTTATCCAGCAAGTAGTACAGAGCGTTGAATCGGTGATACAACACGATCGTGATCACAACGACAGCCGCGACCATGAGGATCGTTCTTAATAAGGCGTTTTTCTCTTTAAAATGAATCGCCTTGAACAGCAGCGGCGAGATCAGATAAAAGACGATGACGGCGGAAATATACCACAAAACGATCGGATCATCATCGCCGAGCCAATAGTTGATCGCCAGCGCTGTTTTGAAAAACCTATCGATATGTTGTTCCGCTATGATACACGTATAAATGAGATACGGCACTATCAAGATCAGATACGGTAAATAAATACGCGTCAGCCTTCTCCAATAAAACGTGCTCAGCTTCGGCTTCTTCGACAGCGAGAAGTACAGTCCGATACCCGACAGCAGCATAAAGACATCGACGGCACAGTTGCCCGTGCGGAGGATCAGTCCCAATGTCATCCGGATCCCTTCACAATCATTGATATTGAATGTATCGGAGCCATGAAAAAAGACGATCCAAATCGCACACAGACCGTAGATCGCGTTTCTGTATTTACTTAATGACGAAAAATTCAGTTCATCGGAATCCAGTCTTCTTTCTGTCATATATCCCTCTCTTTTCTCCATCATCATCAACCGTGAGCCGCCGTATGCTCCCTCTCCGTATGTCGGTCTCACCGATCGACTTTGTTACATGATGGATAAAACCTTTTATTGACACGCGTCAATGATCATCTCTCGCGCAGAAACCGCCTCGGGGAACTCATCCTGCACAAAAACATGCCACAAACCCTCGCCGAAGATCAGGGAGCAGTCAACGCCCGCCTCACGCATTTTATGATACAGCGTCGTATTATCCGGCACCATGACCTCGTCCGTACCGGTGAAGATCATGGTCGGAGGCAGGCTCTTCATCTCACCGTAAAGCGGGCTGACCAACGGATCCTTGGTATCGAGCTCGCCCGCCCACAGCTTGCCAAGCTCGATCAATCCGTAGCTGCTGAGCATCAGATCCTTTTGCTCATACTCCGCGATCGCGGGATCGGACATCGTCACATCGACCCACGGAGAGAGCAGGAACAGCTTCTGCGGCAGTTGTGTTCCGTTATCCCTCAGATACTCCGCTAAAGCGAGCGCTAAGCCGCCGCCGGCAGAATCGCCTATCAGATAAATGGACTTGCCCTCCTTGAGCGCCTCGGCATATGCGGCGTTGAGGAAGGGATACGCGTCCCGGCAGGATGCCTGCGGAGTAAGAGGATAGAGCGGGATATACACCTTCGCGTTCAGGCGCTGCGCCATTTCATCACAGAACATCACCTGTTTTTCGCTGATGCCGTAAGCATACGCGCCGCCGTGAAGGTAGAAGAGAACGCTCTCCGCCTTATCATTTTCAAGCGTATAAAGGTCGTTGCCGTTGATGACGGAATGACCCTGCGTCAATTTCGTTTTCGTTTGAGGGAATTCCTGTCCCTCGCGGTTTTTCAGCATATCCAGCGCCGCGGGAAAGCCCTTCTCGGACAGACCGTCCTTGACTTTGAGCGTCTGCATATTTTCCTTAGCCTTGGCGGTCTCATCGGTCAGCGGGATCGTGATGATCGCCTGATCGTTTGTCGCCTGGTCGGATGCTGTCTGTCCCGCGGCTTCATCGGCGGTCGCTTGTTCAGCGCCCTTCTGACATCCCGTGATCGTCAGACAGATGACCGCGACCAGCATAAGCACCGCCGCGATACGTGTTCTGTTCTTCATGATTACTCTCCCCATCAAGCTGTCCGTTATTCCTCAAACAGCGGTGTGGAGAAGTAGCGCTCGGCGGTATCAGGCAGAACGGTAACGACCGTCTTGCCGGGGCCGAGCTTCTTCGCGAGCTTCAGCGCCGCGGCGACATTGGTGCCGCTGGAGATACCGCACATCAGCCCTTCCTCACGCGCCAGCCGCTTTGCGGTATTGATCGCCTCTTCATCCGTCACGACATAGATCTCGTCATAGATCTCCTTGTTCAGTATCGGCGGGATCAGACCGTCGCCGATGCCCATCTGCAAGTGCGTGCCGATGGTGCCGCCCGCTAAGATCGCGGCGTTCTCAGGCTCGACTGCCCAGATCTCGATGTCGGGATACTGCGCCTTGAGCACCTCGCCGATACCGGTGATGGTACCGCCGGTGCCGATACCCGAGCAGAAGCCGTCGATATGGTCGGCGCACTGCTGCATGATCTCCAGCGCTGTATACTTCTTGTGCGCTCTGACGTTATTGATATTCTCGAACTGCTGGGGTACAAAGACGCGCGGATCTTTTTCCGCCATCTTCAACGCGGTCTTCAGACATTCGTCGATGCACGCGCCGATATCGCCCGCGTCATGGATCAGCTTGACCTTCGCGCCGTAGTGCTTGATCAGCTTGCGGCGTTCCTCGCTGACGGAATCGGGCATGATGATGATCGTTTTGTAGCCCTTCACCGCACCCACCAGCGCCAGTCCGATGCCCTGATTGCCCGACGTTGGCTCGACGATGATGCTGTCATATTTGAGCAGTCCCTTCTTCTCCGCGTGATTGATCATGTTCAGCGCGGTGCGCGTTTTGATCGAACCGCCGACATTCAGCGCCTCAAACTTGACCAGCACCTCGGCGCTGCCGGGCTGAGGCATACGATTCAGTCGGATCAGCGGGGTCTGTCCCACCGCCTCTAACACATTTCTGTAAATCATGCGATCACCTTCCACTTTCCCGATTCGTTTGAATCATCGATCGTTAATCTTTTTTATTATATATGATAGGATGGAAAAAGTCAAAAAAACATGACCGCTGTTACGCGGTCATGTACTGTTTTGCTATTTCAAATCAATGATTCCATGTAAAATCGTTGACGCTGGTGAGGAACTCATCCTCATAAACGCCTTCGCCGGAGTTGTTGGCAATGAATACATCCGTGGTGTCGATCAGCTCGTCACCGTTATACGCCTTGCAGGTGATGGTGGAACCGAGCGGCAGGTTAACGGACAGGCTCTCAACGGGCTTGTTGATCACCTGATCGATGCCGGTCTTCTTGTTGTAATCTCCGTTTGCGAAATGGAAGCGATATGCCATGAAGAAGTTGTTGACGTCGGTCTCGAGGTGCGTATCCTTCGCGTCGATGTTGATGATGATCTTCTTCTCGACGTTGTCGATGATATCGATACCCTTCACGGTGTAGCGATCAGGATCCTCCTTAGCCGCCTTGGCGAGCTCGTTGAACTCGTTCTGATGTACAACAACCATTCTGTAAACGACGGTGCCGGCAATACCGTTGCCGTTGCCGTCATACAGACCGTTGTCCCAGTTGACCGCGCACATACGGAAGGCGTACTCTTTACCGACGACGACTTCCTTCATCTCGCCGCCGTAATAAACGCTGCCGTCCGCAAAAGCGACCGCCATCTTCAGGGGAACATCGATCCTGATGCTCAGACCCTCAATAGGATCGTCGGCAGGAGCCTCGGTGGGATCCGCGGCAGGAGTGGGCTGTGACGCGGGAACCGCGGGAATAAAGCTCTTATTGTAGCCGGTATGAAGCTCAAAGCCGTTCAAGCCGGTAAGACCGTTCAGGATAGAGGTGCCGCACACGTTGGCGTTGCTGCCCGTCAAATCCGTATCGGGAGCCAGAAGCGTACCGATCAATTCGGTAGTGGTCATTTCGAGCTTCGTCGCATTGACGACATTGATGATGATATTGCGGCTGTAATCTCTCAGATAATCCGGATCTATGCTGCCGTTGATCCTGTATGCGCCGTATTTCAGCGTGATCGCGTCGGCAGCCGTCAGGTTCACGACGATAGTCTGACCCTCGGTGATCGTGAAATCAAAGAGATACGAGTTGATGACCGCGTCATCAACGTTGTATACCAAAACATTTTCATCCGGATTACCGACAAATGTATAGGTACCGTAAGCGGCGTCGCAGACTCCGTTGACCGGAAGCGCTTCCACCGCGGTCTTTGCGGCATACGCGGTGTTCTTCGCGTCCGCAAAGTACTGTGCGGCGTTCGCTACGGTATACTGAGCGTTTGTCGTCGCGGAAGGAGTCGTATTCGACAGCTTATAGGTGTTGCCGTCCGCCTTACCGATCACCGTCTGTCCCCAGACGTTGCCGTAACCGGCGATGTTCGCATTGCCGTTGACCAAGAATGAAACATCCTCGGTCGACGCGGTGCCGGCGCCGTTGACGCCGCCGTTAACGGATAAGCCTCTGTCGGAATCAAAGTTACCGCCGACAGCAAGCGTACCCTCTACGTCGATGATATTGTTTGCGTTACCAAAAACAACGCCCGTCCAGTTCAGCAGATCACCGAAGATGTTATTCGCCGTCGCGCCGTTGAATTGCAGCGTATCGCCCTCGTTCACGTGGCCTGTATAGGCATAAGCAGGTAAGCAGAATGCTGAAATCGCCAATAACGCGACAAGCATCAAGGAAAGCAATTTTTTCATGATAGCACCGCCCTTTCGTCATTCATTGAGAAAAAAAAGCACCTATTATGTGCCCATCTCATATTGGACACACCATAGATGCAACCAGACGACCATAGTGCATAAGCACCTTAGGCTCTTCGTTTTGCGTCACTGCCTTTCGACAGCTTTGCTTTTAAATCTAGTTATTATTATAATATACCTTTATCGTTTATTTGTCAAGTGTTTTTTCATAAAATCAGGCAAAGATAGTGATCGCAAACAAAGGGTGATCCCCCTGTCCAAAAACAGGGGGATCGTTTTTAGTTTATCAACCAATAGGAGCATCGAATTGTGTTCGTTATATTGTTTTCAGTTGTTATTACTTGTATACGATGGACACGCCGTTGGCGTTGTTGTTGTATTTCACTGCGTTGCTGGTGTTGCCCCATTCCTTGGCGAGCTTGTCGCCCAGACCGTGACCGTACTGAACGAGTATGTTGCTTACGCGGTTGTTGGCGAAGTTATCGGTGAACTTACAGTTCTTGATGACGTTGCGGTCGTCGATGTGGAATAAACGGATCGCGCCGCCTACGTGGTCTGCCTTGTTGCCTTCAAAGGTGCAGTTGGTGATGCTGTTTTTGAAGTAGGAGCGGTCATATGACATTCCGGGTCCGATGAAGATCGCGCCTGCCTGGTCGTTAGAGGAATTGTTCTTGAAGGTCACGCCGTCCGCGGTAAGGTTGTCGCAAGCGATCGCGCCGCCGGCACCCTTCTTTAAATCTTCAGGTGTACGAACATATCTGTCTACGATCGTTTTGTTGCTTACGTTGCCTTCAAAGAGGCCGCCTGTCACCTTCAGCTTGCTGCCGGTAACGTTAACACCGTTTGCTGCGATTGCGCCGCCGACGCCGTTGTTAGCCTTGTTGTTCTTGAAGGTGCAATCCTTGATCACAGCTTCGTTGGTCGTATCGGTATAGATCGCGCCGCCGCTGTAAGTGCTGTTGTTGTTTTCGAAAGTGCAGTTTGTCAAAGTGATCTGTGAATCGTACGGAAGTACGCGCAGACCGGATTCCTGCTTTGCGTTCTTGACGGTGCAGTTGGTCATCTCGAGCTTCATATCCTTGGCGTTATGGACTCCGATGGAGTGTACGCCCATATAGATGCCTGCCCATGCGGTGTCGGTGACTGTCAGCTTGTCAGCCTTGATGTGTACTTTTGTTCTGCCGTCTGCTCTGAGGGCGTTTTCGCCGCCCTTGATGGTGCCGTTATTGATGATGAGGGTGCTGTTGCTCTCAAATCCGAAGGTCGAAAGGTTGGAGCAAGCGGTGTTGTCGATCGTGTATCCGCCGAGATCGACTGTGATCGTGCGGCCGTCCTTCACGTGGAAGTTTCCGCCGGGTGTAAAGCCGTATTTGTCTTTGTCAAGACCGTCTACGTTGAAGCCCTTGTCCTTTACGGACTTGATGTCGTCGCGCAGCTCGATCGTAAAGTTCTTGTTGGTAGCGCTTGCCTGAGCCCATGCCTCTGCAAAGGAGCGGAAGCCCTTTTCCTGAATGCCGTCAACGGGCTCTGCGAGGGTAACGACTGCCTGTACCATCTTGCCGTCTTTGTTGTTGGCGTCGATCACCTTTTTGTATGCGTCGTTGAACTTGCCCATCGCTGTGGAAAGGTCGGTTTCAAAGTTCTGATAATACGCATAGGGCTTTTCGCCTTCAGCGGGCTTATAGATACCCTTCCGGACCTCGTACTCTCTTACCTTGTAAGCCATGTTGTTGAGGACGAGCATGGTGAGGTAGTCTACCTCAGCCTCAAAGTGGATGCTGCTGATCTCGCCGTTGATGTCCTTTTTCACGATCTTGAGGAAGTCTGTGGAGTCCTTCCAGTTATGAGTCTCTTTGTAGCCTTCCATTACCTTTTTGTAAAGGTAATCGGTTGTTGTCTCATAGGCGCTCTTCTTATCGGTGCTGTGACGCTCGCCGAGTACATATTCCTTCATCTTGTTGAAGTTCTTTTCCAGGCTCGCGATGTTGCAGGAGCTCTCTGCGAGGATCGCCTTGTATGCGCCGTATGTCTTGTCGTCGATCACGCCTTCGCCGGATCGGGTGATGTTATCGCTGTGGCGTTTGATCATGGTGAGAGCATTGCTGTAGTCGTCACGAATGCTGTCTGCTTCTAAGCGGAAATCCTTGGTGTCGATGTTGCTGTTGATCACCTTTAAGCTATTCATTTCTTCTTTGTGGTTTGCATTAACGGTATCTCTGAGCTTTCCGATTTCTTCGATCGCGTCCTTGACGGTCGGCTGTTTCTCTTCTTTGCCGTTGAACACCCAATCGAGAAGATAGCCTGTTCCCATCTTCAGCAGCGAACCGGCGATGCTGTTTGATACGAATTTGTCGATGGTCTGCGTGATCGCGAAGCTCGAAAGATCCTTGGCAATACCCGCAACACCGGGTGCTCCTGCCGCCGATGCGGTGGTGACGCTTGCGGTGCCTACCGAGAATACGGCGATCATTGAAAGCATACCCGCGATGATTCTGGTTTTCATTCTCTTGTTTTTCATTTTTCTTCCTCCTTTTTGATCATTATTGTTTGTATTGGTTTGGTTGATGATAGCGAGTTTGTTATTGTTATTCTTCGTCATGATAATTGCTCCTTTTCTATATGATATTGAGATTGATGTGGTCGAGGGTTTTGCCTTTGTTTTTTGTTTTTTGTTTTTCATTTTGTTTTCCCTTGACTGTGACTAAAGTATAGCAGGCGCACTACAACAGAATAACAACAAAAACTATGACAATTTCAAATTTTTTAAAATTTTTTTGATTTTTTTATCTCGTCGTATTTATAGCGGAGATATTGATTCTTTATATATATTAATGTATACTTTATATATATCGAATTGATCGAACGCAAAGAGAGGCTCGTCATGAAAAAGGTTCTGATTATCCTGATTGCTATAATTTCCGTACTGGTCATCGCTTTTTTGACAGTGTTTGTTTTGGCGAAAACAAAGGCCATCTTCATCAACGAGTGGTTCGTCGATAAAAACAACAGCACGATCGGCGTCGATCTCTCTTCTTATCAGGCGGACGTCGATATGCAGAAGCTCAAAGAGCAGCATATCGCATTTGTCTATATGAAAGCGACGGAGGGCAGTACGCATCAGGATGATAAATTTGCCGCAAACTGGGCAAACGCGCAGAAAGCAGGCTTACCGTCCGGCGCCTACCACTTTTTCTCCTATGATACTCCCGGCAGCTCGCAGGCGGAAAACTATATCAACACGGTCGGAGATGACCTCAAAGGACGGCTACTGCCCGTAGTCGATGTGGAATACTACGGCGACAAAAAGGAAAATCCACCCGCCAAAGAGGATGTGATCCGTGAGCTGACCGTTTTCTTGAATACGCTGGAAGCACATTACGGCGTCAAGCCGATGATCTATACCGGAGCGGATATTTACAATCAATACCTGAAGGACTTTTCCGGTGACTGCAAAATGTGGATCTCGAGCTTATATACCCCGCTGAGCTGGAACTACAAGGGCGACTGGTATATCTGGCAGTATCTTAACAGAGGAAAGCTGGAGGGCTACAGCGGCGGCGAAACATACATCGACCTGAATGTACTCAATAAAGAAAAAGACCTGAATGATCTGATCGTGAAATAATGCAAAAATAGGAGCTGTCGCGCTTAATGTGAACCGCAACCCTTTTTATATCGTAAATGTTATCAGATCAGTGTGACTGTTATAGAAAAAATTTTTAAAAGTATATTGACATTGTGTCAGAATAGGTGTATAGTATATTCACTGACACAGTGTCAGAATAAACTCAAACAGTAAAATCTACGGGAGATATCCCGCGAAACCCTTCCCCGAAAGGTGTGATAATATGAAAAAGCTATTGATCCTGCTGCTTATACTCTCGTTATCGCTCAGCATTGCGGCTTGCTCAAAGAGCGACACCGCCACCGCAGATGAACAGGAAACGCAGGCAACTGCAGACCGGGCGACCGTTCCTGCGACTCAATCGCCCACACAGGCAAAACCCGCACAGACCGACGCGCCCGAAGCAACCGAGGCACCCGCACAGACCCAAGCGCCCGCGCCGACGGAAAAGAAGCCCGCCGTCGATCCTCACACAACAGCGAATGAATACGATCTCAGCTCCGCGTGGTTCGAGCGCCAGAGCGGTACCGATTACGGCACCCTGCTGACCGACGTCACCTATTTCTCGACGACTGCCGACGACGATAAGCGCGTCAACATCCTGCTTCCGCCGGGCTATGACGCAAACGGCGCCTATCCGGTGCTGTACATGATCCACGGCTGGGGCGGCGACTACACCGCTCATCTGTATGAGGAGTCTTACTTGCATATGCTGTATGGCAATCTGTACCGCGAGGGGCTTGCCGAGCCGATGATCATCGTCAGCGTGGATATGTACACGGGCAAGCAAAGCGTCAAGGATGATCTCGACGGCTATGGGATGCGGGCGGCATATGACAAGACGGTGGACGATATCGCCGTTGACCTCATGCCGTACATGAAGTCGCATTACGCGGTCGCAGACGATCGTGAAAACACCGCCGTGGCGGGTGTATCCGAGGGCGGCGCAAAATCGCTTTGCACCGGCTTTCAGTGGCTCGATCGGATCGGCTACATCGCCGGTATCGCGCCCGACGGCAATGTGATCCCCGTGAGCAGCTATTACAAAAACAGCTACTGGTCGATCCCGTATTTTGAAACACTGCCGCAGCCGACGCAGGACACCATGCCGATCTACCTCTATCTCGCCGTAGGCAGCGAGGATCCGTACAACATCCGCGCTACAAAGTATTACAGCGAGGTTTTCCGCGATATGGGTCTCGGTTATCAGTATGACTATGTGGAAGGCTTCGGACACGATTCCGACTTTTGGCGTGTATGTATGTATAATTTCATCCGCAAGATCTTCAAATAAAGATGAAGCCTTCCCTTGAGGGAAGGCTTCAGGCTGTAGAAAAACCTTTCCAGCCCCCTCTGACGGACACGCGTGTCACGGGGGCACTGCATCATTTTCGGCCCCCTCTGACGAGGGGGCATGCGGGCAGAATCATATAAAGAGTGATCTGCTTATGTTCGCGGGGGAGAGATAACGCAACTGTATAATAGCATGCAAA
>CACWXE010000007.1 GCA_902764715.1 uncultured Ruminococcus sp.
CTGCCGATGATGATCGGTATCGTATCCGGTTGTTATTCTTCGCTGTGCATCGCGGGTCCCCTCTGGGTACTCTGGAACAAGCGCGGCGGCAAGGGCGAAAAAGCCGAGGCTCCCAAGGCAGAAAAAGCAAAAGCCTAAACGATATTATTGTATTCATCAAGGCGTCACCTTCGGGTGGCGCCTTTTTTATCAGTCAGTCATTGCGAAGGGAAAACACTTTTGTTTGTCCCTGTGGCAATCTCAACTGAACCAATCAAGGCGCCGTCTTCGGACGGTGCCCTTTATACATTTACTGAAAACTGAAGACTGAAAATTGAAGAATGAATAATAGAGGTTACTCGCTTCGCTCAAACAATTATGCAATCCCTCAGCCTTTTATCGGTTTGAGCCCTCCTAGCGGAGGCAGCAGACCCTTTTGTCCGCATTGCGGACATTTCCCCTAGCAGGGGAATCTCCTTTACCAAAGGGAGCCTTATATTTTTCAGGCGCTTACAGGATGTTTTCCCATTTCATCAGCTTGGCGTTCTTGATGTCCTGTATCTTTCGCCTGGCGCAGGCGGAGGTCGCTAAAAAGTCCTCTGTATCAGCGGTTCTTGCGTATTGCCTGAGCATTGCGAGATCGGAGGAGATATGCCCGACTTCGCTGTGGAACATGAAGATATTGAACATCCCGCTTTGTTTGCGGAAGCGATTATCGAGCTTTTCCGCCTCGGTCTCTGCGTCGAGCACTTCGTTGTGCATCATCTTCTCGTCCGCGCTGTCGAGCATCTTGATATACGCGTCGGCGTTAGAGGTGACATAGATGTATTCGACCCCGCCGAGCATCAGTGCCAGCGCGATCATCCCCAGCGCGATCCATCCTCGTTTCATTCCGCTTCCTCCTGTTTCGATTTTTCTTCCTGTTCCTGCAGATCCTTGCTTTGGATGCCGTTGCCGGCAAGCGCTTCTTCCGTCAATACGCTCAGGGTGCCGTTCGGCTCGATGATCCCCCAGCGCACGGTGCTTTCATCGGCGATATCCTTTTCGCGCAGGAGCGAATAGACGTCCTCGCGGCTGATCCGCAGTTTTCTCAGTTGAGAATCGATCATCTGTCCGTCCTTGATGATGACGATCGGATGACCGCAGATCAGGGAGCGGAATCGCTTGCTTTTCATCATCAGCAGTGAGACCAGCAGTTCGATCGCCACGATCATCATGATCGGCACCAGCGAATTGAGCAGCGGACGCTCGGCGTTCTCAAGCGGGAGTGAGGCGACCTCAGAGATGATCAGGGTGATCACCAGCTCCGAGGTCTGCATATCGCTGACCTGACGCTTACCCATCAGGCGCACGGCGGCTGTGACGATGATGTAGATCAGGATCGTCCGTATCAGTAATGTGAGCAAAATCTTCGCCTCCTGTTTCTCTCATTATTATGTGAAAATGCAACAAAAAAATGTATGCAAATTCTGCATAGATTATTGCATATTTCTTTCAAAGGATTATAATTATTGGGTAGGGGAGTATAATATACAATGTATATGTGGAATTTTATGCGTCGTTGATGACGTCCGTTTATCATAGTTTTTTGAGAAAGAAGGTCTATTATGAACAGCCCGTATTCCGTAACATTAAAACGACTGATCGATGAGATCGGCCTGTCCAGCTATTATATGCCCGTAGATCCCGAGGAGGTTCTCATCACCGTTACCGACGTGGATCGTCCCGGTCTGGAGCTGGTAGGACACCTCAAATACTATGACAGGCGATATCTGATCGCCTTCGGACAGACGGAGATGTCGTTCCTTGAAATGGAGACTATGCAGACACAGCTCGAACAGCTTGAGCCGATCATCAGCCAAAAGCCGCCCGCGATGATCGTCGCGCGCAATATTGAACCGCTCGAGTCGATGTTGGAGCTGGCGCGCAAATACATGGTGCCGATCCTCACGACCGCCGATACCACATCCGAAGTGGACGCGGCGATCGTATCCTTCCTGAATGTGGAGCTGGCACAGCGTATCACCCGCCACGGAGTACTGGTCGAGGTGTACGGCGAAGGTATTTTGCTGATCGGCGACAGCGGCGTCGGTAAGTCCGAGACCGCCATCGAGCTGATCAAGCGCGGTCATCGTCTGATCGCCGACGACGCGGTGGAGATCAAGCGTGTTTCCAAAAAATCGCTGATCGGATCCTCACCCGCCAACATCCGCCACTTTATCGAGCTGCGCGGTATCGGTATCATCAACGCCCGCCGTATCTTCGGTATCGGCGCGGTCAAGGTCAGCGAGAAGATCGATCTGGTCATCAACCTCGAGCTGTGGAACAGTAAAAAGGTCTATGACCGCATGGGCATGGACAACGAGTATATGGAGATCCTCGGCATCGAGATCCCCGTCGTCACCATCCCCGTCAAGCCCGGCAGAAACCTCGCGGTCATCATCGAGGTCGCCGCGATGAACCATCGCCAGAAGAAGATGGGCTACAACGGCGCTCAGGAGCTTTTGCAGAACCTCGGCATGGACATCAGCCCCGAGGACATCGGCAAAAAGAAGATCGATACCAATTGGTGAGGTGCTGTCCAAGAAATGGAGCCGCAGGCGAACATTGATTGGCTAACAGCACCCATGCAAGGCTCTCCCAAGAAGCGGAGCTGTAGGCGAACGCTGATTGGCTGAGAGCTACTGCGAGAATGTTCCCCTAAAGAAGGAGCTTTTCAGGGAATTTGATGTCGATCACACGGATTGGCTGAGAGCTACTGCATCACACCTTAGTCACACATGCTGTGATAATAGATCAATCACGGAGCTACTATGAATCAATTAATCAATACATTAAACGATAACCATATAACGTACATTGAAAACGAGCCCATGTCGGCTCACACGACCTTCAAGATCGGCGGCGCGGCGGATATTTTGATCACCGTCAACAATATTAACGAGCTGCAAACGGCAGTTAATGCCTGTAAAGCCTCCGACATCCCGGTGATGATCCTCGGCAACGGCTCGAACCTGTTGGTGTCTGACAACGGCATCGAGGGCGCGGTGATCACACTCGACGGCGATTTCAAGGAGATCACTGTGGACGGCGATATCATCACCTCCGGCGCCGGCGCGAAGCTCAGTCGTCTGTGCAGTGTGGCGCTTGAGAACAGCCTGACCGGGCTGGAATTCGCCTACGGGATCCCCGGTTCCGTCGGCGGTGCCATGTACATGAACGCAGGCGCTTACGGCGGCGAGATGAAGGATGTCGCGCTGAGCGTGACGGCGCTGACGCCCGACGGCGAGATCCGAGAGGTTCCCGCGGAGGAGTTGGCGCTCGGCTACCGCACCAGCATTTTTAAGACAAACGGAGATATTATTCTTTTTGCGAAATATAAATTAGCGCAGGGTGATCCTGCCGCCATCAAAGAGAAGATGGACGACGTGATGAATCGCCGCAAAACCAAACAGCCGCTCGAATATCCGTCGGCGGGCTCGGTGTTCAAGCGTCCCGAGGGCGCGTTTGCCGGTACGCTGATCGAACAGTGCGGGCTCAAGGGCAAGACCGTCGGCGGCGCTCAGGTCAGCGAAAAGCACGCCGGCTTCATCATCAACATCGGCGGCGCGACCTGTGACGATGTGATGGGGCTCGTCAAGCTCGTGCAGGACACCGTCAAAGCCGAGACCGGATACTTCCTCGAGCGCGAGATCATCCGAACGGGCAGAGAATAAATACTTTTATATATAGGGGAGGTGCTCGCTCCTCCCGACATGAAGTTTCTATCGGCTTTGCCGTTTGATTTCACTCAAGCGGTGAGCCAATCCTTTTCAGAAAGGAGCAGTGTATATGGAATTTGTTATTTTGACCGGACTTTCCGGCGCGGGTAAGACCAACGCCCTGCACGCCATGGAAGACAGCGGCTATTATTGCGTGGATAACCTGCCGCCGCTGTTGCTCGAGACGTTCTACGATCTGTGCGATAACTCCACAGATAACCGTATGAAGAAGGTTGCCGTGGTAGCGGACGCGCGATCCGGTGAGATGTTCGCGGATATCCCCGAGGTGATCTCCAAGCTCCGACTGGAAGGCAAGCAGTTCAAGATCTTGTTTCTTGACGCAAAGCCCGGTACGCTGCTCGTACGATTCAAGGGCACCCGCCGCAAGCATCCGCTGATCGGTGAGATCGCTTCCGGTTCCATTGAAGAAGCGGTCGAGCTGGAAAATGAACTGATGAACGGCGTAAAGGCGATGGCGGACTATGTGATCGACACGACCTTTATGAATCCGAACGAGCTCATGGAGCGCGTGACGACCCTGTTTTCCGCGGGCGCTCATGATACCCTGCTTGTCACCTGTGTATCCTTCGGCTACAAATACGGGATCCCGCCCGAGGCGGATATGGTGCTGGACGTTCGGTGCCTGCCCAATCCCTTTTATATCAAGGAATTAAAGCCCCTGACCGGACTTGACGAACAGGTGCGCAATTATATCTGCGGCTTTGACGTTACGCGAGAGTTCCTCGATCACTTGTACACCTTTGTCGATTATCTGATCGGGCTGTACCGCAACGAGGGCAAGAGCGAGCTGGTGATCGGTGTGGGCTGTACCGGCGGCAAACACCGTTCCGTTACCGTCGCCCGCATGTTGAACACCCACCTGCTCGAAAACGGACAGAAGTCCGCAATCCACCACAGAGATATCTGGAAAGCCTGAAATAATTAGGAATTAGGAGATAGGAATTAGGAATTTCGGGAAACGCTGATGCGTTTTTGATTAAATGACGTTTGAATAATATAATAGGGTGTGGGTGAAACCCGCCTATAACTCCTAACTCCTCACTCCTAACTCCTCACTCAAATACCGTTATGTCTTTTTCATCCGATACAAAGCGGGAGATCTGTCAAAAGCTCTCCACCCGCGCGCCGCTGCAGTACAGCGAGCTGTACGCGATGCTCCTGCTCGGCAGAGAGTTTTCTTCCCGCAGCATCATATTCAAAACAGAAAACGAGGATGTTTTCTCGCATTTCGTCTTTTTGATCAGCCGATTGTTCAAGGCAAAGTGCGAGGTGGTCGCACCCCTCAAGGGACAGAGCGGCCGCAATCGCGCCTTTACCGTCACCGTGACCTCTCCCGAAAAATGCCGCAAGATCTTTGAGTATTACGGACACGAGGATCGCGATGTGAATCTGCGCGTCAACCGCGCCAACATCGATGATGAGGAGGAACAGCGCGCGTTTATCCGCGGCGCTTTCCTTGCCTGCGGTTCCGTGACGGATCCCGAAAAGGCGTATCATCTGGAATTCGCGGTCAGCCACCGCAACCTTTGTATGGATATCTGTCGTCTGGTCGACGAGATTCAGGACTGCGACATCAGCCCTAAGCTGCTGGAACGCGGCGGCAACTATATCGGCTACATCAAAGACAGCGAGCAGATCACCGACCTGCTGACCTATATGGGCGCGGTCGTCGCGTCGATGAACGTGATGGGCACCAAGGCGCTCAAGCAGGTGCGCAATACCGCCAACCGCCGCGCTAATTCCGAGATCGCGAATCTGCAAAAGACCGCTTCGGCGTCCGCGCGCCAGATCAAGGCGATCAATAAGCTGAAAAAGGACGGCAGATACAACCTGCTGCCCGAGGAGCTCAAGGTGGTGGCACAGCTCAGATATGATTATCCCGAGCTGACGCTCCGCGATCTGGGCGCAAAGCTCGATCCGCCGATCTCCCGCAGCGGCGTGAATCACCGACTGGAAAAAATCATCCGCCTCGCTGAGGAGGATTGAATACTATTTGTAGGGACGAGCATTGGTTATCTCTACGGCAAATTTGATTTGCTCCATATTTGGATGGCATATATTGGATAAGATCCGGGAGGAGCAAGCCCCTCCCCTACAGAGAATACCGAAAGAGGAAATTCCATGACAGAATTGAACGATAAAATGGATTTTGAAGAAGCGTACGCCGCACTGCGTGAGGTCGTAGCGCAGCTCGAAGATCCGAAGAACAAGATCGAAGATAACATCGCTTTATATGAGAAGGCGTGCCGTCTGGTGCTGTTTTGCCGCCGAAAGCTCGACGAGGCAAAGATGCAGATCACCGATATCAACGAACGCATCGCACAGCTCAAGGACAGCGGCGACAAGATTTTTGAGGAAGAAGCATGAAAGATCATATCAGAGAAATAGAAGCCGCCATTGAGCGGTATATTCCGCAGGAAAAGGTGGCGGAACAACAGCTGGTCGACGCGGTGCGCTATTCGCTGAATCTGAAAGGCAAGCGTGTGCGACCCTCGCTGACGCTGGCGTTCGCCGAATTATGCGGCGGATCGGTTGACGCCGCGATGCCGTTCGCGTGCGCGGTGGAGATGGTGCATACCTACTCACTGATCCATGACGATCTGCCCTGCATGGACGACGATGATTTCAGACGCGGACAACCCGCGAATCATAAGGTGTTCGGCGAGGATATCGCCCTGTTGGCGGGTGACGCCTTGCAGAGTATGGCGTACGCCGCGATGCTCAGCGACGAGGCGGTAGCCGCAGTCGGCGGAGTAAGAGCCGCCCGCGCCGCGCATATCTTGGCAGAAAAATCCGGCTTGCTCGGAATGGTGGGTGGTCAGGTGATCGATCTGTCGATGGAGCACAAAACCGTCGACATCGAGCTCGTCCGACTCATGGAAGAGAAAAAGACCGCCAATCTGATCGAAGCCGCCTGCATGATGGGCTGTGTCGTCGCGGGCGCGGAGGAAGAGAAGATCGCCGCCGCCGAGAGGTACGCGCATGCCATCGGTCTGGCGTTCCAGATCGTAGATGACATCCTCGATGTGACCTCGACCGCCGAAGAGCTCGGCAAGCCGATCGGCAGTGACGTTGACAATGAGAAAAACACCTTTATGTCACTGCTCGGGATCGAGAGCTGCCGTGAGACGGTCGAATGGCTTACCGAAGAAGCCATCGACGCGCTGTCGGTATTCGACGGCGATACCAAGGATCTGGCTGATTTCGCCGTAGCGTTGGCGAACAGAAAGAAATAATGATTCTGCCGTTTTAAGGAACGACAAATTGCAGGGTGCGGCATTGATGACGCGCCGTTGCAGGTATTCCCGTTTTTACGGTGAGATTTGTAATTAAGTTTAATTGGTTTCGGTATATCGGATATGGTTTTCCGGGCACCGTACATACATTTTGCATAAGCAATCAGGTTCATTATGTCATACGATATTTTGTCAAAAATTGAATCTCCCGCCGACGTCAAGGCGCTTTCCGCGGAGCAGCTCGATCAGCTGTGTGACGAGATCCGCAAAAAGCTCATCGACGTGGTGTCGGTCAACGGCGGCCATCTGTCCTCTAACCTCGGTGTGGTGGAGTTGACGGTGGCGATGCACCGGGTCTTTGACTGCCCCGCCGACAGCATCGTGTTCGACGTCGGACACCAGAGCTATACCCATAAGATGCTCACGGGTCGCTATCACGAGATCGACACGATCCGCCGCGAGGGCGGGTTGTCGGGTTTTCCGAAGCGATGTGAGAGCGATTATGACGCGTTCAACGCGGGTCACGCTTCCACCTCGATCTCCGCGGCGCTCGGCATCGCGAAGGCAAAGCTGCTGGCAGGAGATCCTTCCTATACCATCGCTGTGATCGGCGACGGCTCGCTGACGGGCGGCATGGCCTATGAAGGCCTCAACAATGCCGGTCAGCACAAAAAGAATTTTATCGTGATACTCAACGATAACCGCATGTCTATCAGCCGCAACGTCGGCGCGATGGCGCGGTATCTTTCCTCAATACGGATGCAGCCGTGGTATCGCCGCTTAAAGCGCGGTACCGAGCATACGTTGTCGAAGATCCCGCTGTTAGGCAGACCGATCGGCAATCTGCTCAAGCGCTCCAAGTCCAAGGTCAAGCACGTGATGTACCGTCATACCATCTTTGATAAGCTGGGGTTGTCCTACTACGGCCCCGTTGACGGTCATAACATGGAAGATCTGATGAACGCGCTGAACACGGTTAAGCAGTCCAAGGATCCCGCCCTGCTCCATGTGGTGACCAAAAAGGGCAAGGGCTATAAATACGCGGAGGATGATTCCGCGTCTTACCACGGCGTTGGCTCCTTCAATATCGACACCGGTGAGCCGATCAGCTCCGACAAAAACTTTTCCGCCGTATTCGGCGAAAAGCTCTGTGAGTTTGCCGAGAACGATCAACGTGTCTGCGCGGTGACCGCCGCGATGCGTACCGGTACCGGCTTGATGGATTTCTCCAAGCAATACCGCGACCGCTTCTTTGACGTCGGCATCGCCGAGGAACACGCGGTCACCTTCGCGGCTGGACTGGCGGTCAACGGGATGCTGCCGGTGTTTGCGGTGTATTCGACCTTCTTACAGCGCGGCTATGACCAGCTGATCCACGATGTGTCCATGCAGAACGCCCATCTGGTGCTCGGCGTCGACCGCGCCGGTGTGGTCGGCGAGGACGGCGAGACCCATCAGGGCTTGTTTGATGTGTCGATGCTCAACGCGATCCCCGATACCACGATCTATTCGCCGTGCTATTTCGACGGCTTGGAAAACGCGCTGACAGCGGCGCTGTTTGAGGATAAAGGACTTGTCGCGGTGCGATATCCGCGCGGCGGAGAGGGCAAAAAGCCCGACGGCTACGGCAGAGAGAACATCGATTATGAGATCTACGGAGATCGCGATGCCGATACCCTGCTCATCACCTACGGCAGATTATTCAACGAGGCGGTCGCGGCTCGACAGATCGTCAAGGAGCAGGGCGGAGAGCTCTGCATCATGAAGCTGTGCCGCATCAAGCCCATCGATGAACGGGCAGTCAAACTGGCTTCCGGTTTCCCGAAGATACATTTCTTTGAAGAGGGCATGCGCAGCGGCTCGGTCGCCGATCGTTTCCGCGATATGCTCGATTTGCAGAACTACAGCGGCAGCTATCGGGTGCGCGCTGTTGATGATACATATGTACAGCACGCGTCAGTGAAAAATTCGCTCCAAGCCCTCGGCTTTGACGCTCAGTCGATGGCACGTTCCGTTCGGCAAAGGGAAGAGGTGAGCGGATGAAGAAACGACTGGATGTCCTGTTAGTGGAAAAGGGTTTTTTTGAAAGCCGTGAAAAGGCAAAGGCGGTCATCATGTCGGGCTGTGTCTACGTCAATAACCAAAAGGCGGATAAGGCGGGCTCGAGCTTTGACGAGAACGCCGCCGTTGAGGTGCGCAACAACCGTATGCGCTATGTATCGCGCGGCGGCTATAAGCTCGAAAAGGCAATGGAGGTCTTTCCGATCTCGCTCGACGGCAAGGTGACGATGGATATCGGCGCTTCCACCGGCGGCTTTACCGATTGTATGCTCCAAAACGGCGCCAAAAAGGTCTATGCCGTTGACGTCGGCTACGGTCAGCTGGCGTGGAAGCTGCGCAACGATGAACGCGTCGTGAACCTCGAGCGCACCAATATGCGCTATGTCACCACGGAGGAGGTTCCCGAGGCGGTGGATTTCTTCTCCGTCGACGTCGCCTTTATCTCGCTCAAGCTGATCCTGCCCGCGGCGCGCGGCGTTTGCGCCGATGACGCTCAGGCGGTCTGCCTGATCAAGCCGCAGTTTGAGGCGGGGCGCGAGAACGTCGGAAAAAACGGCGTGGTGCGCGACAAAAAGGTGCACCAAAGCGTGGTGCAGGAGATCATCGACTTCTGCCTGCAAAACGGTTTTTCCGTCTGCGGACTGGACTATTCACCCATCAAGGGACCGCAGGGGAATATCGAATACTTACTGTATATCAAGCGCTGTGATACGCCCGAGAACCTTCTCGCGACAACTGCCGCCGAGGTGGTAAGCGCGTCGCACGAGGCGCTCGATCAATAAATATCGGTGTTGAAAAACGGCATGATGGCTCATGCCGTATCAGCGACATCAAAAGCATTGGGGGAACATATGAAAATATCCCTGATAGTCAACAAAGACAAGGCGCTCGCTATGGACGCGGCACAGAGTGTCGTCAAGGAGCTCGAGCCGTATGACGTCGAGCTGCTGTCCTGCGAGGATTGTCCCGTAGCGGGGACGACGGTGATGGCCTCGGCTGAACAGATCATCCGCGCCTGTGATATCGCGGTGACGGTCGGCGGCGACGGTACCATCATCCATAACGCGAAATTCGCCGCCTTATATGAAAAGCCTCTCTTAGGCATCAATCTCGGCAGGCTCGGCTTTGTCGCCAACATCGAACCCGACGAGATGGATGAGCTCAAAAAGCTCGTGACCGGAGAATATCGCGTCCAGAAGCGGATGCTGCTCGAGATCACCGTGGACAAGGACGGTGAAAAGCGCAGCATGACCGCGGTGAATGAAGCGGTGATCCATCGCGACACTCTCGCGAATATGGTCGATATCTCGGTGGAGCTCAACGGCGAGAGGATCATCTCTTATCGTGCTGACGGCATGATGTTTTCCACCCCCACGGGCTCAACGGCATATTCCTTCTCTGCCGGCGGTCCCGTCATCGAGCCGGATATGAACTGTATCCTGCTCACACCCATCTGTCCGCACGCACTGACGTCGCGGCAGGTGGTCTTTACTGAGGACGCTGTGCTGTCCGCGCGCGTCCACCCCGAGTCTACCCTCAAATGCTACATGACGGTGGACGGTCAGAACCACATCCCTATCTCCTCTGACGATATGATTACGGTGAGAAAATCACCGAAGGCGTTACAGCTGATTATTTTGAAAGAGAAGAATTTTTATACGCTTCTCAACGAAAAACTAAAGGAGTTCTAATGGAAATGAAAACGACAAGACACAACAAAATTTTGGAGCTGATCAACAAGTATCCGATCACGACCCAGGAAGAATTGATCGATTATTTGCGCAAGGAAGGCTATGATGTGACACAGTCTACCGTTTCCCGCGATATCAAGCAGCTTCGCCTGACAAAGACCCTCCTGCCCGACGGCAAGTACCGTTATCAGGCGTCGCCCAGCTCCGAAAAGGGCGCAAAAAACAATTTCAGAACCATCTTCTCCTCCTCTGTTATCTCGGTGGATAGCGCCGCGAACATCGTTGTGGTCAAGACCTTCAGCGGCATGGCTCAGGCGGCATGCGCCGCGCTGGACATGATGTCCTTTGATATGGTCCTCGGCACTTTAGCGGGTGAGGACACCATCCTCGTCATCTGCAAGGACGCGGAGCAAGCCGTTGTCTGCTGTGAGGAATTCAAAACCTTTCTTTCATAAACCGATCCATTCATCCACGGCGGTATCGCCGCAGGATATCACATAGAAGGAAGAACATATGCTGACTAACCTATATATCGAGAATATAGCGGTTATCGAAAAAAGTAATATTGATTTTACAAACGGTCTGAATGTGCTGACCGGTGAGACCGGCGCGGGTAAGAGTATCGTGATCGACGCGATCAACGCCGTGCTCGGCAAGCGCTCGTCACGCGGGATGATCCGCACGGGCGCCGATGCCGCTTATGTCAGCGCGACCTTTGAGGAGCTCTCCGAGCTGGTGCATAAAAAGCTCGGCGCGATGGGCTATTCCGCCGAGGACGGTTCGCTGATCCTCTCGCGCGAGTTGTCCGTATCGGGCAAGAATACCTGCCGTATCAACTCCCGCCCCGCGACGGTCGCCGCGCTGAAGGAGCTGGGCGAGTATCTGATCAACATCCATGGTCAGAACGACAACCTCGAGCTGATGAACCCCGCTTTGCACATCGTCTATATCGACGCGCTCGCGGATATCGGAGAGCGGCTTGCCGCTTATCGTGGGCTCTACCGTGAACTGAGGGCAGTGGAGGAGGAGCTCAGCTCCGCTGACACCGACGAGGGCGAGCGCCTCAGACGGATGGATCTGCTGTCGTTCCAGATCACGGAGCTGGAGGACGCGGACATCACCGTCGGCGAGTATGACGCGCTCAGCGAGGAGCGTAACGCCCTGCAGAATCGTGAAAAGATCGCGAAGGAGCTGATGCGCGCGCGTATCGCGCTGGACGGCGACGACGAGGTGGACGGCGTGCTTCGCATGACGGATGACGCCGCGACAAGCGTGATGAACGCTTCACGGTATCTGAGCACCTTAGAGGGCGCCGCCGATCGACTGTCCTCCGCGCTGTATGAATTGCAGGAGATCTCCCGCGAGCTGGAGGGCGCGATGGATGACATCGACGCCGATCCGCACCGTTTGGAAGAGATCGAAGAACGGCTCGATCTTTTGTACCGCCTGCGCCACAAGTACGGCGACAGTGAAGAAGAATTGCTCGCTTATCTCGATAATGCTAAAAAAGAATTAAACTCCCTGAGCGATTACGCGTTCAACCGTGAACAACTCGAAAAGCGCAGGGAAGAATTATATAACAGCGCTTATGATGCTGCAAAAGAATTATCCGACATTCGCAAAAAGGTCTGCGAGACTTTCCGTGAGAGCGTGGAGCGTGAGATGGCGTTCCTGCTGATGCCCGACGTTCGTTTGGAGATCCAACACGAAGAGGTGGAGATGAACACCCGCGGTATCGACAAGATCGAGTTTTTAATCTCCGTCAACCCCGGTGAGGAACCGAAGCCCGTCAGCAAGATCGCCTCGGGCGGTGAGCTGTCGCGCATGATGCTCGCGATCAAGACCGTGCTGTCCCGCGCGGATTTCGTGCAGACCTTGATCTTTGACGAGATCGACACCGGTATCTCCGGTTCCGCCGCCGATCGGGTGGGCAAGAAGCTCCATCAGCTTTCCGCCGACAGCCAGGTGCTGTGCGTGACCCATCAGGCGCAGATCGCCGCCTTTGCCGACAACCATCTGTTTATCAGCAAGAGCGTGCATGACGAGCGCACCTTTACACAGGTCGATTCCTTGGATGAAGAGGGCAGAGTCAGAGAACTCGCGCGGATCGTCGGCGGTGAACAGATCACCGACAGCGCGCTGAACCACGCAAAACAACTATTGAATACCGCGAGAGAATGATTCTCTCATTTTAATAAGATAAGGAGCAGCGGATGAAAAAATGGGTGACCCGAAAACTGAATAAAGAAAACGCGGTCGCCATCTCTCAGCGCTATGATCTGCCCATGCTGATCGCTATGCTGCTCGATATCCGCGGCATCACCGATGAGGATAGTATCATCGACTTTCTGTCGAATGAAACACTCACCGCTTCTCCGTTTGAGATCAAGGATATGGACAAGGCGGTCGAGCGGATCCAAGCGGCGATCGAGGGCGGTGAACGCATCTGCATCTACGGCGACTTTGATGCCGACGGCGTCACCTCGACCGCGCTGCTGTACTCCTATCTGTCCGATATCGGTGCGGACGCGATGTACTATATCCCCTCGCGTGAGACCGAGGGCTACGGGATGCACCGTGAGGCGATCGCACGGCTGTATGAGCGCAGTGTAAAACTGATCATCACGGTAGATAACGGGGTAGCCGCCGTCGATGAGGTGGCGTACGCGAAGACCTTGGGGATCGATACCGTCATCACCGACCATCACGCGATCCCTGAAACCCTGCCCGACGCGGTCGCGGTCGTCGATTTGCACCGTCCCGACTGTAATAGTTCTTTTAAAGAATTATCAGGTGTGGGCGTCGCCTTCAAGCTGGTACAGGCGATCGAGGGCGAATATGCCGATGTAGATGGGCTGTTGGAGAACTATTCCGACCTTGCCGCGATCGGCACCGTGGGCGATATCGTTACCCTGCGCGGCGAGAACCGCGTACTGGTCAAAAGCGGCCTGCGGCATATCAATAACGGCGACCGTTTGGGAATCGCCGCTCTTGCCGAGGACGCGGGTCTGAGCGGAAAGGAGATCTCCGCGGGCAATCTGAGCTTTACTTTGGTACCGCGCATTAATGCGGGCGGACGGTTGGGACTGTCCAAAAAATCCGTCAGGATGCTGTTGACGGATGATGAGGAATACGCGGCGGATATTGCCGCGGAGTTAAGCTCCGACAACACGGAGCGCCAGCAGATCGAGCGCGACATCCTCAGCGAGATCGACGGGATGATCCGACAGAATCCTTCCCTTGTGAACAATCCGATTATCGTCGTCTACGGCGAGGGTTGGCACAAGGGTGTGATCGGGATCGTCGCCTCGCGTATCAAAGAGGTATACGCAAAGCCCGCCGTGGTGATCTCGATGGAGGGCGACGTCTGCCGCGCGTCCGGCAGATCGGTCAGCGGCTTCTCGCTGATCGACGCGGTGTTCTCCTGCTCCGACATCCTCACCCAATGCGGCGGCCATCCGATGGCGGTCGGCTTTGGGATCAAACGCCATCAGATCGAGAACTTCATCGAGCGGATCAACCGCTATACCTTGACCCATCCCGTTCCGCAGCCGGTGCTGGAGCTGGATTGCAAGCTCAATCCCGCTCAGCTGAGTGTGGAGCTCGCACGGGGACTGAGCCTGTTGGAGCCGTTCGGCGCGGGCAATCCGACGCCGCTGTTCGGGCTGTACAACATGATCCTGCGCGATATCCGTGAGATCGGCGGCGGCAAGCACCTGCGGCTGACGCTTTCACGCGGTGATAGCACGGTGCACGCGCTGCGCTTTTCCACGACTCTCGCGGAATTCCCCTACAATGTCGGCGATGTGGTAGATCTGGCGGTTACGCTGGATATCAATACATATAATAATTACGAGAACCTGTCGATCTTCATCCGCGATATGCGTTTCGCGGACAGGGAAGAGGAAGAGATGCTCCGATCAAAGGAGCTGTTCGAGCGCTTCTGCCGCGGTGAGATCATTTCGGCTGAGGAAGCGAGCGCGCTTTTGCCCGATCGCGCGGAGTTCGCGGTGGTTTACCGCTTCCTGCGGTCGAACGGAGGCTATCGCTATTCCTTTGACAGCCTGCTGTGTCGGCTCAAATCCGATATCGGATACGGAAAGCTGCGGGTCATCTTAGAATGTATGAACGAGTTGCAGTTGATCGAGATCGACGAAGGAATGTATGACTTTGAGGTCAAGATGTGTGAGGTCGGCGCGAAGGTCGATCTTGACACATCCGTTATCATAACAAAACTCAGGGAGGTGAGCTTGGATGAGTGATGTGGTCCATTATCAGGATTTTGATGAATTGCTGTCGCTGTTGGACAAAAGCAACGTCAGGTATAACAAAAAGAAAATCAAAAAGGCGTATGAGTTTGCGAACCTCGCCCACGGCGATCAGCGCCGTGTGTCGGGCGTACCGTTCATTCTGCATCCCACCTCTGTCGCATGTATTCTGGCGGAGATGGGCATGGATACGGATTCGATCGTCGCGGCGCTGCTGCACGATACCGTAGAGGATACCGACGTCAAGCTCATACAGATCGGCGATATGTTCGGTGAGGATGTCATGAATCTTGTCGACGGTCTGACCAAGATCAGCAAGATCAAGTTCACCGACCGTGAGGAACGTCAGGCGGAGAATGTCCGCAAGATGCTGATCGCGATGAGCAACGATATCCGCGTAATCATCGTCAAGCTCGCCGACCGTCTGCATAATATGCGCACCATCGAGTGCGTCAAGGATCAAAAGCGCCGCGATAAGGCGCTGGAGTGCATGGAGGTCTACGCGCCGATCGCCCACCGCTTAGGTATGAAGGCGATCAAGGACGAACTGGAGGATCTGTCCATGCGCTACCTCGACCCTGTCGCGTATCACGAGATCGAGACCCGTCTTCAGCTGACGGAAAACGAGCGCAACGCGTTTATCGAAGAGATCAAGCGGCAGATACTCGACAAGATCGGCTTCTCCATCTCTCATGTCACCATCGAAGGACGCGTCAAGTCGGTCGTGTCCATCTATCGCAAGACCTATATGCAAGGGCGTGACGTTGACCAGATCTTCGATGTGTTCGCGGTTCGCGTGATCGTCAATACGATCGGCGACTGCTATAATGTCCTCGGACTGGTACACGATATCTTCACCCCGCTGCCCAACCGCTTCAAGGATTATATCTCCACCCCGAAGGCGAATATGTACCAGAGCCTTCACACGACGGTGTTCGGCAGTAACGGCATCCCCTTTGAGGTGCAGATCCGCACCTATGAGATGCACCATACCGCGGAATACGGAATTGCGGCGCACTGGAAGTATAAGCTCAAGCTGCGCGGCAGTAAGCAGGATAACCTTGCCGAGAACCTCGCGTGGATCCGCAAGATGATCGAGGTGCAGAACGAATCCGAGGACGCCGAGGATATCGTCAAGACCATCAAATATGACCTCTCCACCAACGAGGTCTATGTCTTTACCCCCAAGGGCGACATCATCAATCTGCCCGCCGGCGCGACCGTCATCGACATGGCGTACGCGATCCATTCGGGCGTCGGCAACCGCATGGTCGGCGCCAAGGTCAACGGACGTATCGTTCCGATCGACTATAAGGTCAAGAGCGGCGATATCGTCGAGATCCTGACCCAGAAGGGCAACGGTCCCAAGCGTGACTGGCTCAAGATCGTCAAGACCAATTCCGCGCGCACCAAGATCCGCCAGTGGTTCAAGAAGGAGCGCCGTGAGGAGAATATCACCGAAGGTAAGGCGATGTTCGAGCACGAGTGCAAGAAGGCGGGCATGCAGTTTGCCGATGAAGATCTGGAAGAGTGCATGCAGCCCATCATCCAGCGCCATCACTGTAATTCGCTCGATGATTTCTACGCGTCGATCGGCTACGGCGGTATCCAGCTCTGGAAGATCATGCCGCGCGTCAAGGAGATCTATACCAAGAAATATAAAAAGTCCGATGAACCGCTTCAGCCGATTTCCGAGGAGCGCAGCTCCAAACGCAAAAAGCATGTCGGCTCCGGCGTTACCGTCGAGGGCTTGGACGATTGCCTGATCAAGTTCTCTCGCTGCTGTAATCCGCTGCCGGGCGACGACATCATCGGATATATCACCCGCGGCTTCGGCGTGAGCATCCATAAACGTAATTGTACTAACGTGCCCGAGGACATCTCTCTTTGCGAAGAGCCTGAGCGCTGGGTCAACGCCCACTGGGATGACGAGATCCATGAGAGCTTCCAGAGCACGTTGGAGATCGTTTGCAACGACCGCACCGGCTTCCTTGCCGACGTCACCCGCGAGCTGTCGAATATGCGGATCTTCATCCACATGATCAACTCGCGTGAGCTCAAGGATAATCAGGCGATGATAACGATCACCATCGAGATCAACAACATGGATCACCTGCGTTCGGTCATGGCGCATCTCGCGCAGATCAACGGCATCGTATCCATCACGAGGATATAAGGCTCCCTTTGGTAAAGGGAGCTCCCTCCGCAGGAGGGTGAGGGATTGCATAAAAGGAGCGAAGCGACCGACTGAATAAAAAGGTTGCCATGATGATCGGTGATTGAAACAATCCCTCCGAGTCAAAACGAGTTTTGACCCACCTCCCCTTCCCAAAGGGAGGCTGATAAAGAAAGGGCTGATACAATTGAAAGCAGTGATCCAGCGCGTCACACGCGCGAGCGTGACCGTTGACGGCGAGAGAGTTTCCGCCATCGATAACGGCTTGCTGATCTTACTCGGCGTTGCCGACGGCGATACCGAGCGCGACGCACAGGTGCTTGCCGATAAGATCGCGAACCTGCGCATTTTCAGCGACAGCGACGACAAGATGAATCTCAGCCTGCTGACCACGAACGGCGCCGCGCTGGTGGTGTCGCAGTTCACCTTGTGCGCGAACTGCTCCCACGGCAGGAGACCCGATTTCTTCGGCGCGGCGAAGCCTGATTTGGCAAATGAATTGTACGAATATTTCTGTAAAAGAATAAAAGAGGCGGGCGTGACCGACGTGCAAAAGGGCGTTTTCGGCGCGGATATGAAGGTCGAATTGCTCAACGACGGACCCGTCACGATTATAATTGACAGCGGGGAGCTGAAAAAATGATGAATATTACTTGTTTTGTGATCGGTATGATCGGCACAAACGTCTATCTGCTCGAAGATGAAGCGACCGGAAAGCTGGCGGTGATTGATCCCGCCGACCATTCCGATGAGTTGCTCGAACAGATCGAGGAACACGGCGGCGATCTGGCATATATCCTGCTGACCCACGGTCATTATGACCATATCATGGGCGTGGCGGAGCTGTGCGAAAAGTATCACCCCACCGTATGCGCGTCCCGCGTTGAGCTTCCCGTGATTGAGGAGCCGAGTTATAATCTCTCCAAGTACCACGACATCACGGTAAAGCCCTTTACGGTGGACAGAGCGTTGGAGGACGGCGATACCGTCATGCTTGGTGAAACAGAACTGCGCTTCATTCTCACGCCCGGTCACACGATGGGCAGCGGCTGTTATATGACGGACGACTGCATCTTCTCGGGCGATACGCTGTTTTGCTCCAGCGTCGGACGCACCGACTTCCCGACCTCATCGATGCGGGATATGATGGCGTCCGTCGAGCGTCTGAAGAACTTAGAGGGCGATTATCGCGTCTATCCCGGACATGATATCTTCACATCCCTCGAAAGAGAAAGAAAACACAATCCCTTTATGAGATAAATCGGTGAACGGAAAACGGTTGTGTGAAACAGTTCACATTATGATATCTGTTTGGATAGGAGTACTGCGTTGCGTATTTCGATACAAAACGGGTGCAGGTGTCCCGCCAACCACCATTCACCGTTCACCATTCACCATTCACCAATTATGAATCTATATATCGACAATCACAAATACCATTACGAAATGGAAAACCTATGCCGCGCCTTCCTCTTCACCGAGGAGGTCGCGGTGTTGCACGAATATGAGGCGTTATCCGCGCCCTATGTACTGACCTCGGTGCATGACGAGGTGCGCGTCGAGCTGTGTACCGACACTTTCCGTCAGGCGTTGTCAGCGCCTTTGAGCGAGGATGATGAGCTGACGATGGGACAGCTGCTCTATCGGCTGCTCAGTCAGGCATATGACCGCGAACTGCCGTGGGGCATCCTCACCGGCGTGCGTCCGATCAAATTATATGCTCGATTGTGTGACAGGGAGGGAGAAGAATCAGCAGCACGCTGCTTTAGTGATACGCTCTATGTCAGTGACGAGAAGATCATGCTGGCACAGCAGGTGCGAAAGAATCAGCAGGTCATCCTGTCGCGCTCCGACCGCCGCTCCTTTTCGCTGTATGTGAGCATCCCGTTCTGTCCGACACGGTGCAGCTACTGTTCCTTTGTCAGCCAGACGGTCGAAAAGGCGAAGAAGCTGATCGGTGAGTACCTGCCTTTGCTGTTGTCCGAAATACGATATACGGCGGAATTGGCAAAGGAACTGGGTCTGCGGTGTGAGTCCGTCTACATCGGCGGCGGTACGCCTACGACGCTGAGCGCCGAAGAGCTCGATCTGCTGCTCAATGAGATCGAGGCGGATCTTGACCTGTCGCATTGCGCCGAATTCACCGTAGAGGCAGGCCGTCCCGATACCGTGACCCGTGAAAAGCTGCTCGCTTTGAAAAAGCACCCTGTCACGCGGATCTCGATCAACCCCCAGACCTTCAACGACAGTGTGTTGGAGCGCATCGGGCGCAGGCATACGGCACAGCAGACGATCGACGCGTTCCGTCTGGCGCGTGAGCTGGGCTTTGACAACATCAACATGGATCTGATCGCGGGTCTGACCTCGGATACCCCCGAGAGCTTTATCAGTACGCTCGATATCGTGCGGGAGTTGGATCCCGAGAGCGTCACGGTGCATACCCTCGCTGTCAAGCGATCCGCGCGGCTGAACCCGACGGACGCGGTCAGGGAGCAGGAGTATACCGCGCAAATGCTCACTGACGCGACAGCCCGCCTGACCGAAGGCGGATGGGAGCCGTATTACCTCTATCGCCAGAGCAAGATGCTCAGTAATCTCGAGAACACCGGATGGGCAAAGCCCGGGTATTTCAGCCCCTACAACGTCTACATCATGGAGGAGACCCACAGCATCCTCGCCTGCGGCGCCGGAGCGGTCAGCAAGCTCCGCGACGTCGATTCCGACTACATCGAGCGCATATTTAACTTCAAATATCCGTATGAATATATCAGCCGTTTTGACGAGATGATACAGCGCAAAGCGCGTGTGCGCTCATTTTATGGTGAATACAACAAATCGTAGGAAAAACGGTTGAATTCTCACATCCACTGTGATAAAATACCTCATTGATAAGTCAGGCTCAAAAAAGGAGCAACTGACGCGCGCTTTCCCAGAGGGAAGGCATAAAA
This sequence comes from uncultured Ruminococcus sp., assembly GCA_902764715.1. Classification (GTDB taxonomy): domain Bacteria; phylum Bacillota; class Clostridia; order Oscillospirales; family Acutalibacteraceae; genus Ruminococcoides. Next base: position 20,142 of record CACWXE010000007.1, read on the forward strand.
ACGGAGCGATGTTATGAACAACGACAGTTTCAGTAAGAACACATCAAAAACCTTCTTGAAGGGCGCGATGATCATGACCGTCAGCATGGTCGTGGTCAAGGTGCTCGGTATGCTGTACAAGATCTTTCTGTACCGTATGTTTGCCGCCTATGATGACGCGGCGGGCTTCTCGATGAGCAGTGTCGGTATCGGACTGCTGAGCAATGCCTATGAGGTTTACACCCCGCTTTTCGCGCTGGCGACGGCGGGATTTCCGATCGCGGTATCGCGTCTGATCGCGGAAAGCATCACGCAAAAGCGGTATCGGGATGTAGACGTCATCTATAAAACATCCAAAAAATTCTTTATCTCGATGGGCGTGATCTGCTTCGCGCTGATGGTCGGTATCAGTTTCATTTATGTACAGCTGATCAAATCGCCTGATTCCATCTACGCGATGATGACCCTCGCACCTTCGATCTTTATCGGCTGTCTGGTCGCGATCTACCGCGGCTACTTTGAGGGACAGCGCAATATGTTCCCCACCGCGTGTAGCGAGGTCATTGAAATGCTGGTCAAGGTCATCAGCGGTCTGTCGATGGGCTTCCTCGTGATGAAGTTCGGCATGGACGAATTCGGCGCGAAGGGAACGGTTTTCGGTAAGATGTATCCCACTGCCGAAATGGCGATGCAGCGGCTGCTCGCGTATTCCGTTGCGGCGGCGATCGCGGGTATCGCGCTGGGTTCGCTGGTAGCGTTCCTGTTCCTGCGCATCTACTATTCCAAACACAAATTCATCGTTATCGACGAGATGTATCGCGATTCGGTCGACGCGCGTACACAGCGAGAGACTTTCCGTATCCTGCGCAACACCGCGATCCCGATCATCCTCTCGGCGTTTATTATGAATATCTCCACGACCATCGACGCGGTCGTGATCCAGAATGTCCTGTACAACACCTGCCGCGTGAATCTCGACGGATTGATCTCACAGTTCGATCCGAAGTATTCGGCGGAGCTGTACAACATGGTACAGGGCGAAGAAATCAAGCTGCATACCTCCCTGTGGGGCTGCTTTGCCAACGCTCTGCCGCTGATGCAGCTGGTCACCACGGTCACGCAGGTGTTCGGAACCTCGGCGTTGCCGAACGTTACCGCCGCCTACACATCGGGTGATAAAAAAGAGCTCAAGCAGAGCATGGAGACCGTCATCAAGCTGACGATGATCTTCACCCTGCCCGCGGGACTCTCTCTGTTCGCACTGGCGAATCCGATCATCGCGCTGCTCTACGGCGGCGGCTTCGAGGCGGAGGTTTCCGCTTCTATCCTGCGTCTGATGGGCTTCTCGTGCATTGTGGTCGCCGCGTCTACACCGGTGATGAGTATGCTGCAGAGTCTGGGCAAGGTCAACCTGCCGCTGATCCTCTGC
>CACWXE010000008.1 GCA_902764715.1 uncultured Ruminococcus sp.
CCAGCTTGAAGTGCTGGTGGATCATACCGATGCCTAAGGCATAGGCGTCCTTGGGCGAGTTGATGTACGCCTCTTCACCGTTGACAAAAATCTCGCCGGAGTCCTGATGATAGATGCCCGAGAGCATGTTCATCAGGGTGGTTTTACCGGAACCGTTTTCGCCCAGCAGTGCGAGGATCTCTCCGCGCATAATATCCATCGAGACGTCCTTGTTGGCAACGACCTTGCTGCCGAACGCCTTGGTGATATGGCGGAAGCTGACTGCCGCTGTGTTTTCCAAAGAATCTTCCCCCTCTGTTTTAAGTGAATAGTGATCAGTGATCAGTGTTCAGTGATCAGATAACGCAGGAGAACAGCCAAAACTGTTCACTGACCACTGACCACTAACCACTATGATATAAACCACATAAAGGGAAGCTGAGGATTCAGCTTCCCTTTATTATTCAGTGATTCGTCAGATCAGAATTTCTCGTTGAGCAGCGTAATACCGTCGATTCTGACATCGAAGTAAGGTGCAGAACGGTTCTCGGACTCGTGGAAATAACCGTCGGAGATAACCTCGGTGTCACCCTTCTTAGCGGGATCGGTCTCGGTATCGGTGTCAACGTCAGCCTTGTAAGAGGTGAGAGCCTCACCGTTTACGGTGAAGGTCTTGGTATCGAATACATGGATCTCACCGCTCTCGAGCTTCGCCTTGACCTCATCGATCTTAGCCTGAGTATCCTTCGCGGCAGCCTTATCGTTGACCTCGGTCAGGACAACGGACTTGGTGCCCAGTGTACCGGTCCAGTCAGCATCGATCTTGTCGCCGTTCATAGCAGCCTTGATGGCATACTCGAGGTAGGGAGTCCAGTCGATTCTGGAGGATACGATAAAGGTGTTGGGGCAGGAAGAGAGGGTAGAACCGTTGTAGGAAACGTCGGGGATACCCGCGTCCTCACAAGCGGTCGGAGCGCCCATGGAGTCAGCGTGCTGAGAAAGCAGTACGCAGCCGTTGTTGATCAGGGTGGTAGCAGCTTCCTTCTCGAGGGTCTCGTCATACCATGAACCGGTGAACTGTACTTCCATAGTAGCGGTCGGGCAGATGGAGCGAGCGCCGAGGAAGAAAGAGGTATAACCGGACTTAACCTCAGCATAGGTGTAAGCGCCGACATAACCGATCTTCGCCTTATCGGCAGTGATCTTGCCGCTCTCGATCATCTCGTTGAGCTTCATACCCGCGGCAACGCCTGCGAGGTAACGGCCTTCGTAGATGGAAGCGAACGCGTTGTGATAGTTATCGAGCTTCTCGGTGTGCGCCATGGTACCGGTCGCGTGAGAGAACTGGACCTTGGGGTTAGCCTTGGCAGCCTCGATCATGTAGGACTCGTGACCGAAGGAATCCGCGAATACAAAGCCGCAGCCCTGGTCTACCAGGTCAAGAGCGGTCTCTTTGCAGGCGTTGGACTCGTCGATGTTGGTCTTGAGGATGCACTCAACGCCGAGGTTCTCACAAGCAGCCTTCGCAGCGTTGATGAAGTTGAGGTCATAGGTGGAGTTTTCATCATGCAGGAAGATGAAACCCGCCTTGAAGTCAGACTTCTTCTGGTCCGCAGTAGCCGCGGTGTTGTTGTCAGCAGGCTTGTTGCCGCCGCAAGCTACGAGCGCGCCGCATACAAACAGAGCGACTAAAAGCAAAGCAATAATTTTCTTCATTTTTTCCTCCTAAAAGTTTTATAAGGATTTTTACTGTGTTTCCGAAAAAAGGAAACACGTCTAACAAATAAATTATACATAAAAATACAACACTTTACAATTCGTTATTATGTCAAATTTAGTACGCTCAATAAGGTGGTTTTTTGTTATTTTTAACAAAGAGCAGACGGAAATCTATGGCAACCGCTTATTATATTCTGTTGGGGAAAAATACAGAATAATATTGAAAGGTTCGACCCGGTGCGTTATAATATAGACAGCGACATAAAAAGGAAGATCAGTATGAACAGCTTTATCATTCACGGCGATATCTGCTATGCCGCAGACAAAAATACATTGGTCACACGGGAAAACGGCTATCTGGTATGTGTGGACGGCATTTGCAAGGGTGTGTTCGGCACAGTACCGGAGCAATACGCCCACCTCGCGCTGCGCGAGTACGGCGGTATGCTGGTCATACCGGGCATGGTCGATCTGCACATCCACGCGCCGCAGTACGCCTACCGCGGACTGGGTATGGACAAGGAGCTGCTCGACTGGCTGAACACCTACGCCTTCCCCGAAGAGAGCAAATACAGCAACCTCAACTATGCCGACAAGGCGTATACCATCTTCACCGACGCGATCAAAAGGAGCGCCACCACGCGGCTGGTGGTCTTCGGCACTCTGCACAGAGAGGCGACGGAGCTCTTGATGGATAAGCTCGAGAAGAGCGGCATGGTCAGCTATGTCGGCAAGGTCAACATGGATCGCAACTCGCCCGACAACCTGCGTGAAGCGAGCGCGGCGGAATCCCTCGCCGATACCGAGCGCTTTATCTTGAATACACAGCACAAATACAAAAACATCGCGCCGATCATCACCCCGCGCTTTACGCCCTCGTGCTCCGACGAGCTGATGCAGGGCTTGGGTGAGCTGAGCAAAAAATACGGCGTGCGGGTGCAGTCGCATCTAAGCGAGAATCCCGGTGAGGTGGAATGGGTCAGGGAGCTGTGTCCGTGGGCGGAGAACTACGGCGAGGCGTACGACCGCTTCGGGCTGTTCGGCAAGCCCCAAAAGACCGTGATGGCGCACTGCGTGTACTCCGACGGCAACGAGATCGTGCGGATGAAGGAAAACGGCGTGTTCATCGCGCACTGTCCCGCGTCGAATACCAACGTCGCCTCGGGTATCGCGCCGATGCGCAAATATCTTGAGCTGGACATGAACCTCGGACTGGGCTCGGATGTGGCGGGCGGCCACAGCGAAAGCATGTTCACCGCGATGGTGGACGCGCTGCAGGTCAGCAGGCTGTACTGGCGGCTGGTCGATCAGAGCAAAAAGCCGCTGAACGTCACCGAGGTCTTTTATCTGGCGACCAAGGGCGGCGGCGCGTTCTTCGGCAAGGTCGGTTCCTTTGAAGAGGGCTACGAATGTGACGCGGTCATCCTCAACGACAGCCTTCTCCCCCATCCGCAGGGTCTGAGCCCGCAGGAACGCTTAGAGAGATCGATCTACCTCGGCGGCGACGTCAAGGCGATGGAGGCGAAGTATTGCAGGGGGAATGTGATAATTAGGAATTAGGAATGAGGAATTAGGAATTGTGGGAAACGCTGTCGCGTTTTAAATGATAATAATGAGATATAACAGTAACGCTCATGACTCTTTTGAAAAGCCATGAGCGTTTTTTTCGGTTGAGATTGCCACGGGCTGACACGCGTGTCGAGCCCTCGCAATGACAATTTATATTCGGGTGAGGGCGGAGCCCTCCATCAATTATCCACTTTCCACTTTCAATTTTCCACTGAAAAAGGGTGAGGGCAACGCCCTCCCATAATTCCTAATTCCTCATTCCTAATTCCAAATTAACTACGGTTGTTCCCGCCTTCCCTTTGACCGCGGCGCTCGCCTGATCCAGCGCGGCGATGATCGCCTTTCTGCCGGGGGCGGCTTTGACGAATGTCGCGCAGGCTTCGACCTTGGGCAGCATACTGCCCTCGGCGAACTCGCCGTCGTCGATATAGCGGTGTACGTCGGCAAGGCTCATGCTGTCAAGACTGCGCTCGTCGGGCTTGCCGAAACGGATCTTCACCTTGTCGATCGCGGTGAGGATCATCAGGATATCGGCGTTGAGGTAATCGCCCTTTCGGCGCACGGGGATGCCGCCGCCGCCGCAGCAGACGACGACGGAGCCTTCGCGCAGAGAAGCGCGGATAGCGTCGATCTCGATGATGTACTGCGGCTGAGGGGACGCGACCACACGCCGCCAGCCCCTGCCGGAATCCTCGGCGATCGCGTAACCGTACCGGTCTTTGAGGCGCTGCGCCTGCTCACGAGTCATGAACTTGCCGATCGGCTTCGTCGGGTGCTTCATGGCGGGATCGTCGTTGCTCACCTCGACCTGCGTGATGATGGTGACGACGGGCTTGTACATCCCGCGGAGCATCAGCTCCTTGCGCAGGGCGTTCTGGATATCGTAGCCGATATACGCCTGACTCATGGCGACGCACATCGAGAGCGAGGTTTTCTCCTCGGTGGGATCCTCGAGCAGCAGGGCGTTCATCGCGGCGTCGATCTTGCCGACCTGCGGGCCGTTGCCGTGGGTGATGACGACCTCGTTGCCGTCCTCGATCAGGTCGGCGATCGCCTTGGCGGTATACTCCACCGCCTTTAATTGTTCGGTTAAGGTTTTGCCCAAAGCGTTCCCGCCCAGGGCGACGACAATTTTTTTCATAGCAGAAACCTCAGCCTCCCTTTCCTAAGGGAGGTGGCACGCAGTGCCGGAGGGTTGCAGCCTCTCCTGCACATGGTGGTCAATATCTTCACATACATTTTTGAATTGTCGGTGAATTTCAAGGTTCGTGTATCGCAATACCAAAAAACCGTACTTTTCTATTGCTTTTGTACGGTTAACGTCGTAATCCAAAGCCGAATCGGTTTCGTAATGCTGATTACCATCCAATTCAACAACTAATTTTGCCTTAGGGCAGAAAAAATCAACAATATAGGATTCTATGACGTATTGTCTATGAAAATGTACCGGATAACTCCGCAGAAAATCATACCAAAGATGATTTTCTTCTTTGGTCGGATTCTTTCTTAAGGCACGTGCGTTTTTTCTGGACTGTAATTCTCTTGGGATAGGTTTATCTTTACTCATGGCAACCCTCAGTCAGCTGGCGCTGACAGCTTCCTCGCCGGAAACGGCTCCCCCCTTGTCCGCTTTGCGGACATTCCCCCAACGGGGGCACCTTAGGAAAGGGAGCCTAAAAATCCTTTCGATTACAAGCCTTCGCCTCCAGCTCCTCCAGCGCCTTTGCGGGGTCTTTGACCTTGGCGAGAAAGATCATGGCGGCGATGACATAGGGCTTATAGGACGCTTCTTTATACAGCGGCGCACGATAGCGGTCGAATACGGACGCGGCTACCTCGCCCTCTTTGCAGCTGACGTCGGTGATGTCGGCGGGCAGGCAGTGCAGATACAGCGCCTTGCCGTCCTTGGTGAGCTGCATCATCTCTTCGGTGCACTCCCATTCCTTATGGGTCGCGTTCTCGGCGAGAAGCTCTTGCTCGAGCTTATCGATGCCGTCGAAATCGCCCTTGCCGTAGAGCTCGGTGCGCTTCTCCATCGTGGCAAAGGACGCCCAGCTCTTGGGATAGACGATGTCGGCGTCTTGGAACGCCTCTTTCATATCGTTGGTTTTGGTAAAGCTGCCGCCGTTCTTGTTGACATTCGCCTTGGCGACCTCTTCGACCTCGGGCATCACGTCATAGCCCTCGGGGTGAGCGAGGACGACATCCATGCCGAAGCGGGTGAACAGACCGATCACGCCCTGCGGTACCGAAAGCGGCTTGCCGTAGGACGGCGAATACGCCCATGTCATGGCGATCTTCTTGCCCTTGAGGTTCTCGACGCCGCCGAAATAATGGATCACGTGGTCGAGGTCGGCGAGGGTCTGGGTCGGGTGATCGATGTCGCATTGGAGATTAACGAGGGTGGGCTTTTGCTCCAGCACGCCGTCCTCATAGCCCTCCTTGAGCGCGTCGGCGACCTCCTTCTGGTAGGTGTGACCCTTGCCGATGTACATATCGTCGCGGATTCCGACGACGTCCGCCATGAACGAGATCATGTTGGCGGTCTCGCGGACGGTCTCGCCATGGGCGATCTGGCTCTTGCCCTCGTCCAGATCCTGCACCTCCAGTCCGAGCAGGTTGCACGCGGAGGCAAAGGAGAATCGGGTACGGGTGGAGTTGTCGCGGAAGTTGCTGATGCCCAGACCCGAATCGAAGATCTTGGTGGAGATATTGCGTTCTCTGAGGTCGCGCAGCGCGTCCGCTACCGCGAACACGGCGGCGATCTCGTCATCCGACTTGTCCCATGTCAGGAAAAAGTCGTTTTCATACATGTCTTTGATATCAAGGCCGCGGAGCTTTGCGGCGAGTTCAGTCGCTTTACTCATGATTCTGTAACACCCTTTCAGGAGAATTGTAGGGGAGGGACTTGCTCCTCCCGTATCGCCAAAGGCGATAATCGCGAAGCGATAGGTTGCAGCAGCTTCGCATTTTGCATTGATTTATTCAAAACGTTTCGGGAGGAGCAAGCCCCTCCCCTACACATATCGATCAGACGCGTTATTTCTCTTCCGCGTAGTTCATCGGCACGGCGGCGTACACGGCGGCACAGCGCACCAGATCCGCCTTCCATGTGATCTCATTGGGGGCGTGCGCCTGCGCCTCGGCGCCGGGTCCGAAGCCGATGCACGGGATGCCGTAGCGACCCATGATGGACACGCCGTTGGTCGAGAACGTCCACTTGTCGACTCTGGGTTCGCCGTACATGCCCTTGTGGGCGGAGACCATCGCCTTGCAGGCGGGATGATCCTCGGGGATGACCCATGTCGGGAAGAAGCACTCGGTCGGATAGACCAGTCCCGTCCACGACGGACGCTCGTATTTATACATGCTGACCTGAGCGCCGAACTCCTTGACGGACGGCAGGTTGCGCACCTCTTCCAGCGCGCTCTCCCATGTCTCGCCGTCGGTCAGACGACGGTCGAGCGAGACCGCCGCGAAATCGGCTACGGCACAGCGTGACGGAGAATTGTAGAACTGCTGGGTGACGGTGATGGTGCCCTTGCCGAGGAAGGGATCAAAATGCAGGTGCTCGTTGAGATCTCTGACCTCCAGCACGATCTGCGCCATTTTATAGATCGCGTTGTCGCCGCGCTCGGGCGCGGAGCCGTGGCAGGATACGCCCTTGACCTCGACGCGGATCTCCATGCGTCCGCGATGACCGCGGTAGATGCCCTGATCGGTCGGCTCGGTGATGACGACGAATTCGGGGGTGATGTCCATTTCATTATGGATGAACTGCCAGCACAGACCGTCGCAGTCCTCTTCCTGCACAGTACCGGTGACCAGCACCTTGTAGCCCTCGGGGATCAGCCCGAGATCCTTCATGATCCTGGCGCCGTAGACAGCGGATACCACGCCGCCTGTCTGGTCACTTCCGCCGCGTCCGCCGATCTCGGTCTCATTCTCATAACCCTTGTAAGGGTCGAACTTCCAGTTGCTCAGCTCCCCCAGTCCGACGGTGTCGATATGACCGTCAAAGGCGATGATCTTCTCGCCCTTGCCCATCACGCCGTGGACGTTGCCCATCTTGTCGATGAACGCCTCGTCAAAGCCGAGTTGTTCCATCTCGGCGACGATTCGCTTGGCGACGCCCTCTTCCTCGGCAGATTCGCTGGGAATGGCGATCAGCTCACGCAGAAAAGCGGTCATGTCCTTTTCATAATTTTCGGCTGCTTTTTTGATTGCGGAATAATCGATCATGGTAATCCTCCTTTTTCTCGGCATAGCCAATTCATGCCGCAGGCATTTCACGCGCCGCGGCGCAATACATTTTACACTTTTATTATACTACATCACGGGCTTGTGTCAAATAAAATTTTCGGTTTTCTGAAAGATTTTTAGGTATTTTTCAGACTCTTCAATCTTTCGTAGAATTCATAGGGGATCCGCAGATTGCCAAAGCCTTTTCCGAGGGAGATCTTCGGCTTGTTCGCGCCGTGAAAATCACTGCCGCCGCTCTCGCAGATGCCGAACCGCCGGCATACCTCTTTTGCTTTTTCGGTCGTTGCGTCATCATAGGTGCTGTAGATCGTTTCCATCCCCTGCAATCCCGCGGCTACGGCGCGCGGCAAAAACTTCTCCGCCTGATCAAAGGTCATGTGGAAATACGGGTGCGCCCATACTGCTACGGCGCCGATCTCACGGATGAAGCGGATGGTCTCGATCGACGACAGGCGCTCGGGCGGCTCATACAGTCCGTAGTCCTTGTGCAGGATGTTCTTGAACGCCCAGTCAATGCTTTCGATATAGCCCTTTTTGACCAGCTCGGCGGCAATGTTGGCGCGGTTGACATGTCCCTTGGAGTTTTCGAGGATCTCGACATAGGTGATGTCGTAGCCGTGCTCCTGCAACCGCTTGACGAGGCGATAGTTGCTCTCTTCCTTGAGGGTCGCCGCCTTGTCGATATAGCTGTTGATCGTGTAATGGGTCTCGGGATTGATGAACAGCCCGAGGATATGCAGCTCGATCCCGTTATAGGCAGTGGTGAACTCCACGCCGGGCACCAGCTCGATCGGCTTCCCCTCCCCCGCGGCAATGAATTCGTTCAGCCCCGACACGGTGTTGTGGTCGGTCATGGCGATGGCGGAGAGTCCCGCGGCGATCGCGCCGTCGATCAGCTCGGCGGGCGTAAAGGTGCCGTCGGAATAGACAGAATGGGTATGAAGATCACAGGTTTTCAAAGGATCACCGCCTCTCACTCTAATATCTTAATCTATTATACCATCAACGGGCGGATTATGAAAGATGAATCTCCCGGGAATCTGCAAAAAAACTCAAAAAAATTCACGCGGAACCATTGATAAACCCACGTGAATGTATTACAATATAAATAGTTTTTAGATTGGCTAAAAATTTGTCTGAAATGAGCTTCTGACTCCCATCGGACAAAGCCGAGATCGACAGCGGAAACGGGGGCATGATATGCTGAACGAACAACTTAAAACCGCCCTGTGCTCCTTGGCGCACGCCATAGCCCTGCACTACGGCAAAGGCTGTGAGGTCGCCATCCACGACCTGACGGGCAAAAACGCCGCCGACAGCTCCATCATCTACATCGAGAACGGCGAGGTGACGGGTCGAAGTGTCGGGGACGGCGCCTCGGCTGTGGTGCTCGAGGAGCTCAGTCAGGCGGAGCAGACGCGCGAGGATCGCGTCGGCTACTTCACCAAAACCACCGACGGCAAGGTGCTCAAATCCACCACCGTCTACATCCGCGACGAAAAGGGCAAGGCGATTGCGATCTTCTCCATCAACCACGACATCACCGCCCTGAGCGTCGCCGCAGCGTCGCTGACCGAGCTGACCGCTCCCGCGACCGCGTCCGAGCCTGAGAAGATCACGCCGCACGTCGGCGAGCTGCTCGACGAGCTGCTGTGGAAATCCACCGAGCTGATCGGCAAGCCCGTCGCCCTGATGAACAAGGACGACAAACAGCGCGCGATCCGCTATCTGGACAGCAAGGGCGCGCTGCTGATCACCAAATCCGGCGACAAGATCGCAACCTACTTCGGTATCTCAAAGTTCACGCTTTATTCGTACTTGACGGATGAAGAGGAATCTGATTAACCGAATTGTAGGGTACGGCGCTCGTCGACGTACCGCATGGCAGGAACACTTATTTCCTATCCAATGCTCCCGATATCAAAAACGCCCGTCATTCTACGGTACGTCATAAATGCCGTACCCTACGAAAAGATTGATTTGCTTCGCATTACAAAATGATAATAATGGAAATGTTTCGGCGGGAGCACTCCGCCCTACCATATACCCCACCATAGTTTAGGAGGATATCATGATCGACTTTACCGTTAACAAAGAAGGATTACAACACAATATCGAAAAGGCGCGGGAGAACGGCATCATCATCCCGACCATCAAGCAGATGCAGCACCCCGAGCTGATCCCCGGGCAGATCAAAGAAAAACTCAGCCACACAGGGTTATGGGACGTCGATCCCGTCAACCTGTTCCGTATCACATGGAAGAATGAGCCCAAGGAAAGCGGCGGTCTGTTCCGCGAGATCCCGAACATCATCGAGCTGCCCTCCGTCCTCACCGGCGTGAAGGCGCGGATCTTCGCGATTGTCGGCAAGTGGTTCCCCACCGGCTGTCATAAGGTCGGCGCGTCGTTCGGATGCTTAGCGCCCAGACTGGTGACCGGTCAGTTCGACGCGACAAAGCACAAGGCGGTATGGCCGTCCACCGGCAACTACTGCCGCGGCGGCGCGTTCAACTCAAAGCTGCTGTCCTGCGACAGTATCGCGATCCTGCCCGCCGAAATGAGCCGTGAGCGCTTTGACTGGCTCTCAAAGATCGCGGGCGAGGTCATCGCGACCCCCGGATGTGAATCTAACGTCAAAGAGATCTTCGACAAGACATGGGAGCTCAGACAGCGCCCCGAGGTGATGATCTTCAACCAGTTCGAGGAGATGGGCAACCCGCTGTGGCATTACAACGTCACCGGTCACGCGTTAGCGGACGCCTTTGAAGCGATCAAGGGTGAAAAGGATCGCTTTGCGGGCGCGTGCTTCACCTCCGGCTCCGCGGGCACGATGAGCGCGGGCGACTACCTCAAGGAGCAGTACCCGAACCTCAAGCTCGGCGTCGGCGAGGCATTACAGTGCCCCACCATTCTGGACAACGGCTTCGGCGGTCACCGCATCGAGGGCATCGGCGACAAGCATATCCCGTGGATCCACAATGTCAAGAACACCGACATGGTGGTTGACATCGACGACGAGGACAGCCAGCGACTGCTCCGACTGTTCAACACACCCGAGGGTATCGATTATCTGGTATCCGTCGGCGTTGAGCGCGAGCTTGCCGAACAGCTCAGCCTCTTGGGTATCTCGGGCATCGCGAATCTCCTGTGCTGTATCAAGATGGCGAAGTACTATGAGTTCACCGAGAACGATGTGCTCGGTACCGTTCTGACCGACTCCGCCGATATGTATCAGAGCCGTATCAAGGAGCTTGCGGAGATGTACGGCGAATACGACGCACACAAAGCGGAGCTCGACCACAACCTGCACATCCTCAACCTCAAGGACGACAACATGCTGGAGCTGACCTACAAGGAGCGCAAGCGTGTGCATAACCTCAAATACTACACATGGGTCGAACAGCAAGGCAGAACCGTCGAGGAGCTCAACGCCCTGTGGTATGACGTCGAAGGCACTTGGAATACTGTCCACAAGCAGGCGGAACAGCTCGATGAATACATCGAGGCGTTCAACGAGGAAGTCGGATTATTATAATCCGTAGGGCGGGGGCTTGCTCCCGCCGCATCGACGGTATTTCGTCGATGTTCGCGCAGCGACAGAAAAGGTTGTTTTGCTTCGCGTTATAAATTGCTGATAAGGAAAGGTTCGGCGGGAGCAAGCCCCCGCCCTACTCGGTGTTCCTATGAAACACATCAAGTATTGCAAATGCGTCAAATGCGGGAGGACATACGCTCCCGCGGCGGATATCACCACCTGTGAGTGCGGCGGTATCCTCGACGTGATCTATGACTACGAATATATCAAAACCAGATTCAATAAAGAGGTGCTGGCGCTCCGTGACGAGCCCACCATGTGGCGCTATCGCGAGCTGCTGCCGATCGAAGAAAGCACCGTACCCGCGGGACTGCGGGTCGGGATGTCGCCGATGTATGAGGCGCAGAAGATTGCCGAGGATCTCGGCGTCAAGCGGCTGTACATCAAGGATGACGGCGTCAACCCCACCGCTTCTCTCAAGGATCGCGCCTCCGCGATGGCGGTGACCAAAGCGATCGAAGCGGGCTATGACACCATCGCATGCAGTTCCACCGGCAACGCCGCCTCATCCCTCGCGGGCAACGCGGCTAAGGCGGGGCTCAAGACCTACATCTTTGTCCCATCCCGCGCGCCGAAGGGCAAGATCGCCCAGCTGATGATGTTCGGCGCGAATCTGACCGCCGTGGACGGCAGTTATGAAGAGACCTTCGAGCTGAGTAAGGCGGCGATCGACAAATACGGCTGGTACAACCGCAACGCCGCGATCAACCCCTATCTCAGCGAGGGCAAAAAGACCGTCGCGCACGAGATATGCGAACAGCTCGATTTCAACGCGCCCGACTTTGTCGCGGTATCGGTCGGCGACGGCTGTACGATTGCGGGCGTGTACAAGGGTCTGTACGATATGTATAGGGTCGGGCTGATCGACAGGATCCCGCGCATCATCAGCGTGCAGGCGCAGGGCTGCTGTCCGATCAACACCGCCGTGATGAACGGTGAGGAATGGCGACCGCAGGAGGAAAATACCTACGCTGACAGTATCGCCGTGGGCGTACCGCGCAATCCGGATAAGGCGATCAACGCCATCAAAGACAGCAACGGCATCTGTGTCAACGTCACCGACGACGAGATCCGCGCCGCGCAGAAATATCTGGCGAAGAACGCCGGTGTGTTCGGCGAACCCGCGGGCGTGACCGCCACAGCGGGTCTGATGAAGCTCAGCCGCGAGGGCAAGCTGCCGCATGACGCGACCATCGTATCCATCGTAACGGGCAACGGACTCAAGGACATCGACTCCGCGATCCGATCCGTGGGCGAACCCATCCATTGCAACAACGATCTTAAGGAGTTCGAGGAGAAGTTCGGACTGTAAAACAAACGCTGAAACAGTTTTGTAGGGGTCGACATTTATGACGACCCGCACGGCAGAAGCATTTCTCCACAATCACACGTTTTCGACAACGGAAACGCCCATCTTTTTTGCGGATGACCGATGGTCATCCCTACGAAAAGGTTGAGATTGCCACGGCTCCGACACGCGTGTCAGGGAGCCTCGCAATGACTTTTTATAATGATATTCCTGACTTTTGGGTATATAAAAAGGCATCCCGGGGGAGCTTTTCCCTCGGGATGTCTTTTTTTAACGAAATCGGTTGAGATTACCACGTCGCTGAACACGCATGTTCGCTCCTCGCAATGACAATTCAATGATTATGCCAGCTTCAAATCGCCGTCCTTGACCCAGCCGATCTTGCGCAGGAGCAGGTTGATCAGCGGGGTGATCACGGCGGGGAGCACGATGCAGATCAGGATCAGCCCGATCCAGTCCATCGCGCCGGGCGCAATCGCCTCGGCGCCTTTGGCGACCGCTTCTTCCGACGGATTGAACCAGCCGGTGATCACGCCGATCTGGCCGCAGAGTCCGCAGGTGCCCATGCCGGAGTTGATCGGCGCGCCGTTCATCTGGAGCTTGAACACACAGGTCGCGATCGGCCCCGTGATCGCGGAGGTCACGATGGGCGCGATCCAGATACGCGGATTCTTCATGATGTTCGGCATCTGGAGCATCGAGGTGCCCAGCCCTTGGCTGACCAGCCCGCCCCAGCGGTTTTCCTTGAAGGACATCACCGCAAAGCCGACCATCTGCGCGCAGCAGCCCGCCACGGCAGCGCCGCCGGCAAGTCCCGTGAGCGCGAGCACCGAGCAGATCGCCGCCGAACTGATCGGCAGGGTCAGCGCGATACCGACCAATACGGATACCACGATGCCCATCAGGAAGGGCTGGAGCTTCGTCGCCGAGTCGATCAGCAGTCCGAACCAGCTTGCCGCCGTGCCGATCGGGGGCGCGATCAATTTCGCCAGCGCCACGCCGACAAGGATCGTCACCGCGGGGGTCACGAGGATATCGACCTTGGTTTCCTTACTGACCGCCTTGCCGCATTCGGCGGCGATGATCGCGATGATCAAAACGGCTAACGGACCGCCCGCGCCGCCCTCGGCGTTTGCCGCCCAACCGACTGCCGCCAGCGAGAACAGCACCATGGGATCAGCCTTGAGCGCGTAGCCGATGGCGACCGCCATCGCGGGACCCGACACCGCCATCGCGTAAGTGCCGATATCGGTGAAGAACTGCCAGCCCGACAGCACGCCGACGGTCTTGATGATCGTGCCGATCAGCAGCGAGCAGAACAAGCCCTGTGCCATCGCGCCGAGCGCGTCGATCCCGTAGCGTTTCCACGAGATCTCAATATTTTTGCGTTTCAAGAACGCTTTGAATTTGGACATTGGTTATCCCCCATTTTTGTAGGGGCGGGTCTTGACCCGCCCGATTGGAAATCAAAATTGATTATCAAATATGAATATAAACAACAAAATGCCGAAAGTCAACGGACAATCGGCATTTACTCTGTTTTCACCAAATATGAGATTTGATAAGGATGGATTATTGCGCACTTTTCAACGATTCAAGGCAATACCGCACAATTCGCGGCGCACGCCTTGCTTGCCTATTATTCCGTCAGATTGCCCAAAAATCCTTGTCCATACGACAGTATGCACGCGGATTATTTGTACACTCTGACGAAAAATCTGACCACGCAATCCGCACACCTGAATGATGCGGTATTGCCTTAACTCACTAAACCGCGTGAGCGGTGGCGACGACGTCCACACCGGTGCCCGCGACGTCCGCGATCAGCACCTCGCCGATCACGACGGGCGCCTGAGCCTGAGCCGCGTTGATCGCCTCCATCACCGCGCCGATCTTATCCTTGGGGATATCGTACTGCGTTTTGCACGCAACACGATCCTTCTTGCCGCCGACGACCTTGACGGTCGAGGTGACGACGCGGGTGGGGTTGGTGACCTCTTTTTCGGCATAGGTCTTGCCGCGCGGACAGGTATAGCCGCTGATATCCCTGATCTCATCGCCGTCCATCTCGACGGTCAGCAGACAGCCCATCGGGCAGTTGATACAGGTCAGTTCCTTGATTTCCATAGCATTTCCTTTCAGGAATATAGTATTAAAACAAAACGAAAAGTATTTCCCTTAATTCCTAATTTCTCATTCCTAATTCCTAATTGTTTTCTATCTTCACCGTGATCGTTTTCAGATCCGGGGTCTCTTCCAGTTGTTTCTTCAACAGGACGACCTGTTCCATCTCGCCGGGCGCTAAGATGCGCTTCTTTTGATGGCGAACGCGGGTATCGTCAAAATACACGCTGACATAGGAATCCTTGTACACATCCCCCACACGGAAACGGATCGTCAGCTGATCTTCCACATGATCGGGTCGGACGGTGACGGGTACGGTATATCTGACGCCGCCCTCGGCTTTGACGGCGATCTGTCTGCCGCTGTTGTCGGAGTGCTCACCGCGCGCATAGCGCGACGCGGTCACGCCCGCTTTTGCCGCTTCCTCGGACACATAGTCCACGAGGTCATGCACGTGCAGGACATTGCCGCAGGCAAAGACGCCCTCGATGTTGGTTTCCAGACTTTCGTTGACGACGGGACCGTTGGTAACGGGATTGAGCTGTACGCCCGCGGCGGTGCTCAGCTCATTCTCGGGGATCAGACCGCAGGACAGGAGCAGGGTGTCGCAGGTATAGCGCTCCTCGGTGCCCTTGATCGGCTTGCGGTCGGCGCCGACCTCGGCGATAGTCACGGCGGTGATATGCTCCTTGCCCTCGATGTCCACGACCGTGTGCGATAACCGCAGCGGGATATCGAAGTCATCCAGGCACTGGACGATATTGCGCTTCAAGCCGCCGGAATACGGCATCAGCTCAGCGACCAATTTGACTTTCGCGCCCTCTAAGGTCATGCGGCGCGCCATGATCAGTCCGATATCGCCCGAGCCGAGGATGACGACCTCTTTGCCGGGCATATAGCCCTCGATGTTGACGAGGCGCTGTGCCGTTCCTGCCGAGAAAATGCCGGCGGGTCGGTAGCCGGGAATATTCAAAGCCCCACGGGGTCGTTCACGACAGCCCATCGCGAGGATGACCGCCTTTGCCTCGATCTGAAACATGCCGTCCTCACGGTTCATGGCGGTCACGACCCTGTCGGGGGAGATCTCCATGACCATGGTGTTCAGCAGATACGGGATCTTGCGTTCGATCACCTGCCGGATAAAGCGGTCGGCGTACTCGGGACCGGTCAGCTCTTCCTTGAAGGTGTGCAGACCGAAACCGTTGTGGATGCACTGGTTGAGGATGCCGCCGAGCTGCTCGTCACGCTCTAAGATCAGGATGTTTTTCGCGCCGTCATCATATGCCGCGACAGCCGCCGCCAGCCCCGCGGGGCCTCCGCCGACGATGACGATATCTACCTTATTCATTTCTGTCACCATCCTTTGTCCGTGCGAAAACGATCTTGGATTTGCCGCCGCTCTTTGTGACCTCGGTCAGGTCGATGTTCCGCTCACGGCGCAATATCTCCATCACCTTGGGGCTGCAAAAGCCCGCCTGACAGCGACCCATGCCCGCGCGTGTGCGGCGCTTGACGCCGTCGAGAGAACGAGCGCCGACAGGACGGCGGATCGCGTCGAGGATCTCGCCCTCGGTGACGGATTCACAGCGGCAAATGATGTTGCCGTATGCGGGTTCACGACGGATCAGCTCGTTACGCTCCTCGAGCGATAAGGTCGAGGGGTTCAGAATATCTTTACGCTGAGCGATGAAATCCTCTTTCTCGCTCAGGCTGTATTTTTTCTGTATCGACTCGGCGATATACACGCCGATAGCGGGCGACGCGGTCAAGCCGGGGCTTTCGATGCCCGCGCAGTCAAAGAAGCCGGGCGCGTCGTCAGGCTCGCCGAGGATAAAATCTCCGCCGTCCTCATGCGCACGTAAGCCCGCAAACGAGGTGATGACCTGTCGGATCGGGAGATCCTTGACGCTGAGCGCCGATTTTTCGATCACGCTGTCGATGCCGTCGGCAAAGGTGGCGGTACACTCCTTGTCGTCCATATCCACGGCGGTGGGTCCGACGATGGTGTTGCCGTGGACGGTGGGCGTGACCAGAACGCCCTTACCGAGCTTGGTGGGCAACTGGAAAATGGTATGGTTCACAAAACCCTGTACCGCGCGGTCGAGCAGGATATAGTCGCCGCGGCGCGGGGTGATATGCAGTTTCTTCGCGGAGACCATATTGTGGAATACATCCGCGTAAACGCCCGCGGCATTGACGACGACCGCGGTCGTAAATTCTTCGTCATCGGTCACAACGTGCCATACGCCGTCATCATGATAAACATTTTTCACTTCGCTGTCAAAACGGAACTCTGCGCCGTTGACGGCGGCGTTCTCGGCGAAGGCGATGGTCAGCTTGAACGGACAGATCACGCCCGCCGTAGGCGCGTAGAGCGCGGCAACGACCTCATCGCCGATATGCGGCTCCATCGCGAGCAATTCCGCGCGGTCGAGGATCCTGAGCCCCTCTACGCCGTTCTTCTCTCCCCTGTCTCTGAGTGATTCGAGATCGGCGATATTCTTTTCATCCGTGCAGATGGTCAGTGACCCGATACGGTCGAAGGGAACGTCCAGCTCGTCGCAGACGTCGCCCATCATGCGGTTGCCCTCGATATTGAACCTCGCCTTGAGGGTGCCGTTGTGCGCGTCATAGCCCGAGTGGACGATGCCGCTGTTCGCCTTGCTGGTGCCGGAGCATACGTCCTCGTTTTTCTCGAGCACCAGAATCTTGGCATTGTATTTGCTGAGTTCTCTCGCAACGGCGCAACCGATCACGCCCGCGCCGAGGATGATGATGTCGTACATAAATCTTGTTCCTCACTTATTGGATCAATAGCCTTCCCCTCGGGGGAGAAGGTGTCAACAACGTTGACGGATGAGGGGCTCACTTTTCCTCTAACTCTATTATACAAAGAGTTTTCTGCCTTTTATTGAGTCCCGGATTTTCCGCTCAATGTCATTACATACATCGTCAAACTCTTCATGTATTTGACGATTGGTATATCGTAAAACTTTTATTCCGACTCTTCTCAGGTAATCATCACGTTTTCTATCGCTTTGTTCCCCTTCTATTGAATAATGCTGTGAACCGTCGAGTTCAACCACAATTCTTGCTTCGGAAATATAAAAATCAACAATGTATTCTCCGATCACCTTTTGTCGATTAACCGTAATCGGCAATCGTTTCAGATAATCATACCAAAGGTGTTTCTCTTCCTTTGTCATATTCTTACGGAGATTTTGCGAAAAATCAGTTAGTTTATTCTGCATCGTTCTCCACTCTTTGTAAAAAGGATCATAAGGATAGATTATCCCCTCATCAGTCAGACAATCTGTCTGACAGCTTCCCCCCGAGGGGAAGCTTTTTTAACTCCTCACTCTATTTCGCCCAACCTTTGGTGGCGGCGACTGCCTTGTTCCAGCCGTTGATCTCTTTTTCACGCCACTCATCGTCGCGCTCGGGCAGGAACTGGCGCTCCATGCACCACTGGCGCTCGACGTCCTCTTTATCCGCCCAGAAGCCGACTGCCAGACCCGCGAGGTACGACGCGCCCATTGCGGTGGTCTCGACGCAGGCGGGACGGTGTACGGGGGCGTTCATCACGTCCGCCTGGAACTGCATCAAAAAGTTGTTCATGCTCGCGCCGCCGTCGACCTTCAACGAATCCAGACGGATGCCGGAATCCAGCTCCATGGCGTGGAGCACGTCGTTGGTCTGGAAGGCGAGCGATTCCAGGGTCGCGCGGATCAGGTGGTATTTGTTCACGCCGCGGGTCAGTCCCATGATCGCGCCGCGCGCGTAGGGATCCCAATGCGGCGCGCCCAAGCCGGTGAACGCCGGCACGACATAACAGCCCGCCGTATCGCTGACGCGGGTCGCGAAGTACTCGCTGTCGGGCGAACCGTCGATCAGCTTGAGCTCGTCGCGGAGCCACTGGATCGCCGCGCCCGCGACGTAGACGGAGCCTTCGAGCGCGTAATTCACCTTGCCGTCCAGCCCCCACGCGATGGTGGTGAGCAGTCCGTTCTCGGAATAGACAGGCTTTTCGCCCGTGTTCATCAGCATGAAACAGCCGGTGCCGTAGGTATTCTTTGCCTCGCCCTCATGAAAGCACGTTTGTCCGAACAGCGCCGCCTGCTGATCGCCCGCGGCTCCCGCGATCGGGATCTCGCCGCCGAAGAATTCGGGGTCGGATGTGCCGTAGATACAGCTCGAGGGCTTGACCTCGGGCAGCATGGCGGCGGGGATATCGAGCTCCCTGAGAATATCTTCATCCCACATAAGGGTATTGATATTGAACAGCATGGTGCGCGAAGCGTTGGAGTAGTCGGTGACATGGATCCCTCCCTTACTGAGCTTGAACATCAGCCATGTGTCCACCGTGCCGAAGAGCAGCTCGCCGCGCTCGGCGCGTTCACGCGCGCCCTCGACGTTCTCTAAGATCCAGCGCAGCTTTGTCGCGGAAAAGTAGGGATCGATGACCAGACCCGTCTTTTCACGAAAGCTGTCGGTCAAGCCCTTTTCGACGAGTTGATCGGAATAATCAGCGGTTCGTCTGCATTGCCAGACGATCGCGTGACTGACCGGCTGACCCGTCGCCTTGTCCCACACGATGGTGGTCTCGCGCTGATTGGTGATGCCGATCGCGGCGATCTCGTCATAGGTCGCGCCGATCTTGCGCATCGCCTCACGCGCGACGCTCAGCTGTGTCTGCCAGATCTCGTTGGCGTCATGCTCGACCCATCCGGGCTGCGGAAAATACTGGGTGAATTCCTTTTGCGCTACCGAACACATATTGCCCTCGCGGTCAAAGAGGATACAGCGGTTCGAGGTTGTGCCGGAATCCAGCGCCATGATATATTGCTTCATAGGTGCCTCCTGGGAGTTATTTTGATTCAACCCTCCGAGCGCGCAAGCGCGCCCACCTCCCTTAGGAAAGGGAGGCTATCATTTATATTATACCAGTATTGTCGACGTTTTTTCTATCCTCATAGCATACAAGATTATGATCGGAAAACTGTACAATATTACCTTAGTGTGGTATACTGATATCAGGATCCAGTAATCGGTTGAGATTACCACAGGGCGCATTTCAGATTGTCATTGCGAGGAGGAACATCGTTCCAACGCGGCAATCTCCATCTTATCCTTTGCAATAACGATCAGAATATGGAGGTGCGATATGGTCAAGATATTATTCGTCTGTCACGGCAACATCTGCCGCAGCCCGATGGCGGAATTCGTGATGAAAGATTATGTCAAAAAGGCGGGACTGGAAAAGGGATTTGAGATCGCCTCCGCCGCTACCAGCCGCGAGGAGCTGGGCAACCCCGTCTACCCTCCCGCGCGCAGAGAGCTCGCAAAGCACGGTCTGTCCTGCTCGGGCAAATACGCCCGTCAGATGACCGCCGCCGACTATGAGCGCTATGACTACATCCCGATCATGGATCGGAACAATCAGCGCAACATCATGCGTATCATCGGCAGTGATCCCGAGAACAAGGTGCGCCTGCTGATGGAATACGCGGGCAGTACGCGCGACGTCGCCGACCCATGGTATACGGGCGACTTTGCAGCGACATGGGACGATATCACAAAGGGATGCAGGGCATTGCTCGAAACGATCCGAAAAGAAAGAAGCATATAATAACAGGCTGTCTGATGATCGATTATCAGGCAGCCTTGTTTGTTGGTTGTTTTATTTTACTGTGCGGTACTATGCTGTTTCATTTATGCGTAGATCAATCTTGCGGCGGTGTCGAAATCATAATGCAGGTTCACCATGCTGACCGCCTCGCCGAGTTGGCGGGTCAAGCTGCGCTCAATAGCGGCGATGGGATAATCATCGTCGAGGGTGATGTATTTGAGCAGCCAACCCCTCTCACTGCGCTGCGCGCGCATGATGCGCATATCACGCATGGAGGAAGTCTCCTGAGCGGCGGCGTCCATAATGTTCTCGGGCTTGTCAAAAGTTCTTTCAAATAACATGGTCATTCTCCTTTACAAATAAGCATTGTGTTCCTGTGATTCTGCTTGAATGAAAGAGTAGATGTCCATATCAAATCATGCAATTTGAAAAAAGAGTGTATAAAAGTGAAAACGGGGGTAGAAAAAT
>CACWXE010000009.1 GCA_902764715.1 uncultured Ruminococcus sp.
AAGGTTGAGATTGCCACACCTCCTAAAGGAGGTTCGCAATGACAGTTGAATTATGGTTGAGATTGCCGCGGGGCAAATCCCTCGCAATGACAATTATTATTACAGGAAATGGGCGCGGAGTTCATCACCGCTGTGAGCGGAGAGATAAGCGGGCGCGATATCGAACACGGTCTTGGCGCCGGTCATGCCCTCGTTGTTCATGCGGAACGCCGCTCTCGCGCACGCGAGCAGGACGGAGCCGGTGAACTCGGGGTTGGAGTCGAGCTTGAGGCTGTATTCGATGACATGCTTGGTACCCTCGGAAGTGGTGCCGCTGTGGATCACCGCGCCGCCGTGGGGCAGACCGCTGTGGTCGCGCTTCATCTCATCTTCGGTGATGAAGTGTACGGTGGTGTCGTACTCGTCAAAGTAGTTGGGCATGGTCTTGATCGCGTTCTCGATGGCGGCTTTATCAGCGCCGTCCTCGGCGACGACAAAGCACTCACGGGTATGCTTCTGACGGGTGGTCAGCTCGGGATTGGAGCCGCTGCGCACCGCGTCAAGCGCCTGTTCGACCGGGATAGTGTACTGGCGCGCGTCCTTGACGCCCTCGATGCGGCGAACCGCGTCGGAATGGCCCTGGCTGACGCCCTTGCCCCAGAAGGTATACGCCTTGCCGCAGGGAAGGATCGCGTCCGCGTAGACACGATTGAGTGAGAACATGCCCGGATCCCAACCGGCGGAGATGACGCCGATCTTACCGGCGGATTTAGCGGCGGCGTCGACGTTCGCGAAATGCTCGGGGATGCGCGCGTGGGTGTCGAAGCTGTCGATCACATTGTACAGCGCGGCGAACTTGGGAGTCATCTCGGGCAGATCTGTCGCGGAACCGCCGCAGATCACCAGTACGTCGATGGACTCCTTACCCGTTTCCAGCTCCGCGATGGAACGGACGGGTACGCCGGGGGTGTTGATGGTCAGACTCTCGGGAGAACGGCGGGTATAGACCGCCACCAGCTCCGTATCGTCGTTCACTTTTACAGCGGCTTCTACGCCTCTGCCCAGGTTGCCGTAACCCAGGATTCCGATTTTGATACTCATACATATACCTCCAAATTCCAAAATATTGAAACGAATTCCAAAATATTGAAACGTCAAAAGACGTTGTCATCGGGTAAGGTGAGGGTGGATCCTCGTCATAGTTAATTCATGAATAAGGTTGAGATTACCGAGCCTACGGCAACCCTCCGACTCGGACACACGTGTCCGAGCCACCTCCCTTAGGAAAGGGAGGCTTGGTTTCGCAATGACAGTTGAATTACGGTTGAGATAGCCGAGCCTATGGCAACCCTCCGACTCGGACACGCGTGTCCGAGCCACCTTCCTCGCCGGAAACGGCTCCCCCCTTGTCCTTCGGACATTCCCCCAACGGGGGCACCTTAGGAAAGGGAGGCTTGGTTTCGCGATGACGAATAAGGTTGAGATTGCCACACCTCCTGAAGGAGGTTCGCAATGACTATGATTAATGTTAGTATTTTAGCACTTCAAAGCGATGATGTCAATATCCGCTCTTACTCAATTCGCGTTTTCGAGGGCGGTCATCAGGGGCGCGAGCACCTGCTTTTTGCGGCTGACGACACCTTCGAGGATGACGCTGTTGTCGGTCGTCTCTTTCACGAACGCCGATTCTACCGTTCCCTTCGCGCCCTGACCGACAAAGAGCAGCTCGGTCGAGCGGTCGATGATGTTGGTCAGCATCAAAAACAGCATATCCGCGCCGGAGTTGGGCAGCAGGCTCTCCATATAGGGCAGCATCTTCGTCTTGACGCGTTCGAGCTCACGGCGGCTGACGCTGGTGACCTGTGACACGGTGATCTTGGTCTGATCGACCTTGAACGCCTTGCAGTCGATGTGAAAGATCTCGTCGGCGGTCTTTTTGCCGAGCTTGGAGCCCGCGTTGAACATCGCCATCGCGTGCTCTTCAACGTCGATGCCCGCGATCTGCGCCAGCTCACGCGCGATGTTCTCATCCAGCGGCGTGCAGGTCGGGGAACGGAACATCAAGGTGTCCGACAGGATCGCGGAGCAGAGCAGTCCGGCGATGGTGGGCTCGATGTCGATCCGATTCTCGCGGTACATCAGCGTGATGATGGTCGCGGTACAGCCCAGCGGCTGGTTGCGGAAATAGATCGGGCTGTTGGTCTCGACGGAGTCGATGCGGTGGTGGTCGATCACCTCGATGACCTCGGCGGAGCGGATGCCGTCCACCGCCTGACCCTTTTCGTTATGGTCGACGAGGATCACCCTGCGGCGGTCGACGTCCAGCAGATTACGCTGAGAGATCATGCCGACATAGTGATCGTCGCCGTCGAGCACGGGGAAATAGCGGATGCGCAGCTTGGACACGGTCGCCTTGACGTCCGCGACGGCGTCGTCCAGCCCGAAGGTGATAATATCGTTCTTGCGCATCAGATGGCTGACCGGCACACTCTGGTTGATCAGCTTGGCGGCGGTGTAGGTATCGAGCGGCGAGAGGATGATGGTGCAGCCCGATTCCTCGGCGATCCGAATGATCGACTTGGAGATCTTCGCGCCGAGACAGACGATCAGACAGCTCGCGCCCTGCTCGATCGCGCAGAGCTGGGTATCACTGCGGTTGACGAGGATGACCATGTCGCGCTGACTGATATATTCCTCCATCAGCTCGGGATTCGCCGCGGCGACCACCACCTTGCCTTTGGTGAATTTCGCGTCGGGATCGCCCACGACGACCTCACCCTGCAGGGTGTCGGCAATATTGGAAAAGGGCGTTTTTGCCTTGGACAGCGCGGCGGCGTCACGATCCTCCATAT
The DNA here is from genome assembly GCA_902764715.1 of uncultured Ruminococcus sp. Classification (GTDB taxonomy): domain Bacteria; phylum Bacillota; class Clostridia; order Oscillospirales; family Acutalibacteraceae; genus Ruminococcoides. Next base: position 2,832 of record CACWXE010000009.1, read on the forward strand.
AGAAGCGCGCCTGATCGCCCAGCGTGAGCAAACCCTTGATCTTGCCGCGCTTAGTCAGGATCGGAACGGTCTGGATGTTCTCGTCGCGCATATACTCCCACGCGCGTTTGAGCGACAGGGTCGAATCGATGGACTTGATCCGGCGGAAAGGTACGTCGGCAACCGTCGGCTCGAGGGATTCGAGCAGCTGCGGCGCCGGTACACGGAACTTGTCGAGCACATATTTGGTCTCGCCGTTGATCTCACCCGCGCGGCAGGGCACATGCTCCTCACCCGTAAGGCGGTGTTTGAGATAGGCGTAGCAGATCGCGGAACAGATCGAGTCCGTATCGGGATTTTTATGACCGATGACAATCGTAGATTTCATATAATCATCCTTTTGCAGTGATAAGTTTGCAAATTGAAGAGCGTTTATCAGCCTCCCTTTTCTAAGGGAGGTGGCACGAAGTGCCGGAGGGTTGCTTTTTTCAACCCCCAGTCGCCTTAACACGCGTGTTAGGCGACAGCCCCCTTGGGAAAGGGGGCCTTTTTCCTCACTCCGCGCCGACGAGCTTGACGAGGACGGGTTCGACTCCCAAGGCGGGCAGGATCTTGTCCGTCAGGTCGGCGGTCTTGAAGCGGATGGAGCTGGTGTTCTCACACGGATGACAGCCGAAGTATTCTTCCCGCAGCACATCCTCGTCGATCACGAGCTGTACGCGGTGCTCCTTATCATTCATCAAGCCGAGCACCGACACACTGCCGGGGTGCAGGTCGAGGAGCTCCTCCATCCTGCTCTCATCGCCGAAGGACAGGCGGCTGATGCCCATCTGTCCGGACAGCTCCTTGGTCTTGAAGGGCTTGTCACCCGGCATGACCACCAGATAGAACTTCGTTTTCTGGCGGTTGCAGAGAAAGAGGTTTTTGCAGATCTGGACATCCAGCACCGCGTCCACCTCGGCGCAGACCTCCATCGTGGTAGCGGGGGTATCGGGATGATCGGTGCGGTCGAACGCGACGCCGAGCGAATCCAAAAACGCGTATGTCCGTATTTCTCTGTCATTTCTGCCGCTCAGATCGGCGGGCGATCCGTGATATAATTCCATCGTTTCCTCCCCAAACTTCTCTATGATACAATATACACCAAAGGAGCGTTTTTGTCTATAACTTATTATAATAAAAACCGCAAATTTTGATTTACAATTACCGTCGGCTCTGGTACAATAACGGTATAAGATAAGGAGGCTCCTTTTGGTAAAAGGAGCTGTCGCCCGACACGCGTGTCAGGCGACTGAGGAATTGTATCAATTGATCGAGCAACTGCGAGATACCATTCCTTATCAATCCGATCGACCGTAAGGGGGCTTTGTGATGGACACAAACCAAAAATATCTGCGGCTGTTATCCGAGAAATACCCGACCCTGCGCTCACTCACGCGCGAGATCATCAACCTGACCGCCATCCTCAATCTGCCCAAGGGCACCGAGCATTTTATGAGCGATATCCACGGCGAATACGAGGCGTTCTGTCACATCCTCAACAACTGCTCCGGCGTGATCCGTGAAAAGACGGAGCGCATCTTCCGCGATCGACTCATGGCGAAAGAGCAGGACGAGCTATGCACCCTGATCTATTACCCCAAGGAGAAGCTCAGCCTGCTGAAAAAGGAAACGGACGTCAACCGCGAATGGTACAGGAACACCCTCGAGCTGATGCTGGAGCTCGCGCGCGACCTGTCGTCCAAATATACGCGCTCCAAGGTGCGCAAGGCGACGCCGCCCGACTACGCCTATATCATCGATGAGCTCCTCCACGCCCAGCCCGACGAGGATAAAAATCAGGTGCGCTACCACAACAACATCCTCGAGACCATCATACAGGTCGACGCAGACGACTTTGTCATCTCGATGGCGCTGCTGATCAAGCGGCTGGCGGTCGACCGTCTGCACATCGTGGGCGACATCTTCGACCGCGGTCCTTCTGCGGAAAAGATCCTCGATCTGCTCATACAGCACCCTTATGTCGACGTCGAATGGGGCAATCATGACATCCTGTGGATGGGCGCGGCGTGCGGCTCACAGGCGTGCATCGCGAACGTCGTGCGCAACTGCATCAAATACCGCACCATGTCCACCCTCGAGAGCGGCTACGGCATCAGCCTGCGCCGACTGACCCTCATCGCTCAGACGCTCTATCCGGAGCTGTCCCCGATGGACGCGGCGCTCAAGGCGATCACCGTCATCCAGTTCAAATTAGAAGGGCAGGTCATCCTGCGCAACTCCGAATACAACATGAACGACCGCCTGATCCTGCACACCATCGATCTCGAACAGGGCACCTTTTTGAGCGAGGGCGAGCGTTATCGGCTGAACGATACCCTCTTCCCCACCCTCGATCCCAAGGATCCGTACACGCTCACCGAACGCGAGAATGAGATCATCGACGAGCTGACCGCCGCGTTCCTTAACAGCACGCGGCTGAAAAAGCACGTGACCTTCCTGTACGAGCACGGCGGCATGTATATCCGCTGCAACGGCAATCTGCTGTATCACGGGTGCGTGCCGATGACCGACGACGGCGGTTTCGCCACGGTGTATATGTTCGGTGAACAGCTCAGCGGCAAGACATATTTTGACGTTGCCGAGGAGATCGCGCGCCACGCCTTTTTCGGTCAGAGCAAGAACATCAAGGGGCTCGACTTCATGTGGTACCTGTGGTGCGCGGAGCTGTCGCCTCTGTGCGGCAGGAAGATCAAGACCTTTGAGCGTGCCTTTTGCGACGACAAACGCGCGTGGCACGAGGAAAAGAATCCCTATTACAAATACTATCAGGAGGTCTTTTCCTGCGAGAAGATCCTCAAAGAATTCGGGCTTGATCCCGATACGGCGCACATCATCAACGGTCACACTCCCGTGCGCACCACCAAGGGCGAGCTGCCGATCCGCGCGCAGGGCAAGCTGATGGTGATCGACGGCGGCTTCTGCGAAAAGTACCACGACACCACCGGCATCGCGGGCTATACGCTGATCTACAACTCCCACGGTCTGCGGCTCAAGGCGCATCATCCGTTCCGCAGTGTGGAGGAAGCGCTCAGAGAAAACCACGATATCATCTCCGACTCCGAGATCGTCGAGACGGCACGCCATCGCGTGATGGTCGCCGACACCGACGACGGTGAGAAGATCAAGGATGACATCGAAAATCTGCAGCATTTACTCTACCTCTACCGCAGCGGTGAGATCCGACAGAAGAAAGGGTAAAATACAAGGAGGAAACCCATGAAAAAATCTTATGTATTTTACTATCCATCATCATGTTGGTGACAGTTACGGTACCGGCGCTGTCGGTATCGGCAGACAGCGTCACCGCCTACGGCCTGAGCGAGTTCATCATCTTCAAGGGCGCGAAGGTAAAGGTCGAATGCACCTACAACCTCGAGGAATTTGCCGCATACGCCATGACGCAAAAATAAAGGATTGAAATGAATGGTATGGGTCGGCACTCAACACGCGTGTTGGGCGACCCGCATGGTTGTTGATTCGATGTCATGCAAATGCGAAGCATATGCCTGTTTCTGTAGGGGAGCGGCTTGCTGCTCCCGCAGCAGGGCGTTGGAACACGAACCGCATTGGTTAAGGAAACAACGTGGTTCCGTAGGGACGAGCATTGCTCGCCCGCATGGCAGAAACGTTTATTTCCTATCTATGTGCTTTCGATACAGGAAACATCCGTCATGCTGCGGATGACCGATGGTCATCCCTACGGCGAAATTGATTTGCTTCGCGTTTTGGAGGCATATATTAGAAACGTTACGGGAGGAGCAAGCCCCTCCCCTACGATAAACGTTGCGTCGGATTTGTAGGGGAGCGGCTTGCTGCTCCCGCAGCAGGGCGTTGGAACACGAACCGCATTGGTTAAAGAAACAACGTGGTTCCGTAGGGACGAGCATTGCTCGTCCGCATGGCTGAAATGTTTATTTCCTATCTACCGTTTTCGACATATGAAACGTCCGTCATTCCCGGTACGTCGGACACACGTGTCCAAGCGCCGTACCCTACAATGGATTTCATCTGCTTCGCACGAAGATTGATTTGACGGAAAATTACGGACGACCGATGGTCGTCCCTACGGCGAAATCGATTTGCTTCGCGGTAGGTGACATTGAATGGATAGGTTTCGGGAGGAGCAAGCCCCTCCCCTACAATTAGGGTGAAACGCATCCGGACAATAATCATTATTCATTTTTCAGTCTTCAATCTTCAGTATTCAGTAACATACGCCCCTCCCCTACAATAGTTCCTGCTCCGCATTTTCGTAATTATTTGACCATAAAAAAAGCGCACGTTTGATCCGTGCGCTTTCTTGCTGATATGATCAATAATCGTAGCTTTCAAACATAAAATCCGCCCAGTAATACTGGCTCATGTACTCGCTGTGGTAGGAGTTGACCGCGCCGGCGTCCAGCTCCATAAAGCGGTAATAGTCGCAGTCGAGCAGATCGACGTTCACCGACATATTGTTATAACTCTTGTTGACGACCTTTTCCGCGCCGATCTTTCTGAGGCTCTTCATCATCGCCGAGAAGATCTTTTGCAGATACGCCTGCTGTTTTAAGTCATACGGCTCGTCCTCGAACAGCGCGGCGGCGATCTCTTTGACGGTGCAGGAGCTGCCGCGGCGGTGCACCAGATAAGCGAACACCTCTTTGCTCTTACTGCGCTCAAAATGCACCGGCTTGCCGTCGGGGGTGAACACATCGAAATTGCCGAAGCACTGAACCCTGAGGATCGCGTTGCTCTTCGGCTCGATCGGGAAGCGCAGTTCTCTGAGCTCCTCCTCGAGCTTCTCCTTGGTGACGGGCTTCATCACATAGCCGCTGGCGCGCAGGCGCATCGCGTCACCCGTGTATTCATCGTAACCCGTGACGAAAATGATATTCATCTTGGGGTTGATCTCTTTGAGCTTTTTGGCGAGCTCCACGCCGTTCATGCCGCGCATATGGATATCGAGGAACGCGATATCACAGCCGTTCTGCCGTGCTTCCTCAAGCAGCTCGCTCTGCTTATGAAAAGGCTTGATATCCGCGTCAGGCTGAGCTTCTTCGATCGCCTCGGTGAGCATTTCCAATGCCAGAGGCTCGTCGTCTACACATAGTATTTTCATATTTCTTCCTCCAAAACGTATCACATGGAAAATGGAAAATGGAAAGTTGAAAGTTGAAAGTCTCGGGCGGGCTTTGCCCGCACCCTGTTTGTAATGCCGAGAAATGACGCCGCGCATCATTCCACATTTGGAGCGCAGCGACCCTTCACTATCCACTTTCCACTTTCAATTGTCAACTTTCAACTTGCTTTTTCGGTATCCTGATCGTGGCAACGGTGCCTTTGCCGATCTCGCTTTCGATGATGACCTCCGCGTCGCACAGCTCCTTGAGGCGCTGTCTGACGTTCTCCATGCCGACATGGGAGCGTCCGTCGTCCCTGACCGGCTTGGTGGTATCGAATCCGACGCCGTCATCGGTGATGATGACCTTGTAGCAGTCGTCCTCCTCACGCGTGGCGATCGTGACCGTGCCTCCGTCCTCTTTCATTCCGACGCCGTGCTTGACGGCGTTTTCGACCAGCGGCTGTACCGAGAGCTGCGGGATCTCAAAATCCGTCGTCGTGATGTCATACTCGATGTTCAGCATATCGCCGAAGCGCATTTCTTCGAGCATCAGATATTTCTTCAAATGCTCCAGCTCCTGTGTGAACGGCACGGGCGTTTTTTGCTTGAGCGAATTCATATTGCCGCGCAGATAATCCGCGAAGTTGATGGTCGCGCTGCGCGCCTTTTTGGGATCCTTGGTACACATCATCGCGATCGAGGTCAGCGAATTGTACAGGAAATGCGGCTGGATCTGCGACACCATCAGCGACACCTTCGCCTCGTACAGCTCCTTTTGCATCTGCTGATACCGGATGCTCTCAAGATACTGCTTTCTGAGGTCGATGATCAGGATCACGATCTGGTTGAGCAGGGTCAGCGCCATGCCGATCTCAAACAGCGGTACCGACGTAAAGTAGACGAATTCGTTGAACGCGTCGAGCATCAAACACAGCATCACCGGAATCATCGAGGTCAGCGTCAGGATCGTCTCACGCTTCGTATTGACCTCCGAGATCAGGCATAAGGTGAGGATGATCGCGCAGACCGCGACGAAGATCAGCATAAACGGCTTGCCGGCGTACAGATCGCTGACGCCCGTATAATGCAGTATCAGCGCCGTCGCCGTCAACAGCGCCGCGGCGGCGATGATGACATTGCCGATGATCTTATTGGTTCGCTTCTCCAGACAGACCTTGACATAGATCAGCGCGGACAGCATACAAAAATGCGTCGTCACCGTGGTCGCCGCCATACACTGTACCGGCTCGGTGATCCACAACGGCATATAAGAAAAGAGCGATTGCGCCAGAATGAAGACGCCACCGAAAAAGCAAAATACGGAGAACGCTAAGTACCGATAATTGATCTTTCCCAATACGATGCCCGCGATCGGGAAGGAGAACAATCCGAAAAAGCAGATCAGAATACAGAACAAAATGGTGGGGCTTTTATAGCGGAACAGCATCTCATATAAGGTCGCTCTGGTGCCGACATACATATCGAAAAACTCCGTCAGGCACTTGCTCGACAACAGCGGATAGGGGTCGATCAGCTCCAGCTCAATATGCTGGCCGTCTCCGATATCCTCAGCCGAAACGTAGTTGATCGTATAGCCCGGGGTGTTCTTAAACACACTGTCGTCGGCGCGGTAGTTGCTCTCGATGACCTTTCCGTCCGATTTGAGCGTGAACCACGCGTCGTTCGCCGTGAGTCCGAGGACATTATCGCCCTTGGGCACATTGGTGAGTCTGCCGCGGATGGTCAGCTCCTGAAAATCCTCATGCACCATCACCTCGTCCAGCGTCGGCTTCCACTCGCCGCCGTTGACGGAATACTCGCCCTCGATCATCGTGAAGGTCTCGTCGTCATCCGTCGTGTTCCAGTTGATGGATCCCACGGTGATCAAAACCGTCAGTCCTGCGACGATGAACAACAGCGCGATCGAAAAGTATGTCATTTTTCTGCCATGGAATAGTTGCACGCTTCTCACATCCTGTCCTGCTCATACGCTCCTATTATAACCGCCGCGGCAGAAAAACAAAAGGGGTTTTCAAAATTTTTCCGAAATTTTTCATTTGTCAGGGATTTTGTCCGTATTCTGTCACAGTGTGTCTGCTAAAATGGGTTCAAACAAAGCAAAAGGAGCCATTCCTATGAAAAGCAAACTGAGAAAACTGATTGCCTTCATCCTTGTGATCGTTCTCGGCGCGGCAGCCGCCGTCACGGGATTCGCGGTATCCGCCGCCACAGACGCCACCGTCAGCTCGACTGAAAAGAGAGAGAATGCTCCCGCTCGTTCGGCACTGCGCGACGGCATCTGGCAGGTGCTGTACAAAACAGGCGTGACCAGACTGATCGCCGTCGATTCCGTGAGTCAGACCGTTACGGCGATCGAGCCCGATAACGGCTCGTGCCAGACTGCCTCCTATGAATACATCGACGATCTGGAGCTCTATAAGATCCACACCGGTGACGATTCTTCCGTCAACCGCCGCGTCATCGCGAACAACGGCAACACCGCCGCTGTCAGCAACGAGGACGGCGACGTCATCTCTCTGTTCTACATCGACACCGCCGACGCACAGAGCTTTGAATTCTACACGCTCGATCAGCTGAGCAAGATGGCACGCGGCTGCTTTGAAAAAGAGTACGGCAGCAGCGACGGCATGGTCTTTTCCGCCACGATGAACGCCGACGGTTCGTTCTATGCGACGATCAACGGCATGAAAGGGGACAAAAAGGAAGTCACCTACACCGTCGATATGCTGACGGGCAAAGGGCTCGACGGTAATTATGAGACTGTCGATCTCAGCAAATATGCCGAGTAACCATCCAATCAGATAACAACGCATCATATATAGAGGCGCACGCGCCATCGTGCGCTTCATCCCTATGTCTCGGCAATATGCCGATACGCCCAAACTCCTTTCTTCCCAAATAGCAGCGGCAGGATACCAAAGCGGTACCCTGCCGTTGTTTTTTACTCTTTTGTATTCTGATTTGACACTGTACGATTTGAGGAGCAACAGACAGTTTCCGTGTTCTCCCTGAGTAAACGCCGATTTAATCAACGCAACAATAACGGTGTCATTGCGAAGCCCGAAGCCTCCTGTCAGGGAGGTGCCGTGAAACGGCAGGCTGTGGCAATCTCTTTGTCATTCATGACATGAACAGTAAGCATCTGCTCCTATCAGGGAGATTCCCACGTCGGGGTTTTGCCCCCTCCTCGGAATGACGACGAATACGAAAACTGCATTAATCGGCATTTACCTGAGCGGCGGACGGTCACTTCGCTCTGCCGCGATAATCCTCATCGATCTCGGCGCACCAGTTGTCCCGGAGCGGCGCGCATTTGCGGGCGGCGGAGACGGCGTTGCCGACGCAGTTGTACAGCACGGCGGTGCCCCTTTTGTCGGCGTGATAATTCACCGCGCGATCGGCGCCGATGCCGAAATGCTGTGCGGTAGACACCGCGTCGATGTTGGCGCCGATGAACAGGAATTCCCAGCCCTGCTTCTTCTTTTTCTCGATCATCCTCTTGACCTTGTCGGAGGAATACTCCCGGCTGGCGTTCTCCATGCCGTCGGTCGTGATGACGAACATCGTATGCGCGGGCACATCCTCCTTGCGGATATAGCGGTGCACCTCCTCGATATGCGTGACGGTCATGCCGATGGCGTCGATCAGTGCCGTAGAGCCGCGCACATAGTAATCCTCCCCCGTCATGGGCTCGATATCCGCAAGCGGTACACGGTCGTGCAGGGTGCTGACCTCATGGTCGAACAGCACGGTGCTGACCAGACATGCGCCCTCCTGCTTCTTCTGCTTCTCGATCATCGAATTGAAGCCGCCGATGGTGTCCTCCTCCAGTCCGCCCATCGAGCCGGAGCGATCGAGGATAAAGACCAGCTCGGTCACGTCGTTCAAGGGAGGGAGCTTGGTGGTCTCGGTGGTTTGGGTGTTTTTTGCAGTCTCGGTGGATTTGGTGGGTTCGGTGGATGTGATTTTCTTCAGTCTTGCGTTGATCTTCTTTAACATAATGTACCTCCAAATAAAAAATGTGATTGTCGTGTTGACAACCACATCTTAGCATTTATACGGAGGGTTTTGGTCGCTTGGGAGGCGACAATTTGCAGGATCGATTTGCTTCGTATTTGATCGAAAACAATTGGAAATGTTCCGGCGGGAGCATTCCTCGGCGGAGACGCCTCCCCCTCTGTCACTTCGTGACGTCTCCCCAACGGGGAGCACCCCCCGCCCTACAGTAAACCTTGCAGTGGATTTGTAGGGGAGCGGCTTGCTGCTCCCGCGGCAGGGTGTTGATTGATCATCAATGTCGGTTAAGGAGATGTACGACATTTTGTAGGGTACGGCATTTATGACGTACCGCATGACAGAAGCGTTTTTCTCCTATCTCACGTTTTCGATACCGAAAACGCCTGTCATTATGCGGATGGTCGATGGCCATAGCGTAGCGTTACGAAAACAGAGATATGCTTCGCCTAAAAATGACATTATTTATATACTTTTCGGGAGGAGCAAGCCCCTCCCCTACAGTAAACGTCGCAGTGGATTTGTAGGGGAGGGTCTTGACCCTCCCGCAGCAGGACATTGGTCAAGATGCAAAGTCCGTTGAAAAGGTATACGTTTCCGTAGAGACGAGCATTGCTCGTCCGCATGACAGAAGCGTTTTTCTCCTATCTCACGTTTTCGATACCGGAAACGCCCGTCATTCTGCGGATGACCATTGGTCATCCCTACGAAAGCAGAGATATGCTTCGCCTAAAATGACATTTTTTACATACCTTTCGGGAGGAGCAAGCCCCTCCCCTACAGAAAACGTCGCAGTGGATTTGTAGGGGAGCGGCTTGCTGCTCCCGTTGCAGGACGTCTGTCAAGATGCAAAGTCCGTTGAGAGGCTGTACGTCATCCGTTGATCAAAGGCTGGTCGAATTCGTACAGCGCTTCGTTCAGCTCGCGCAGATCGAAGCGTCGGTTGACGATGAAATACTCCACGATCACATCGAACTTGGAACTGTGCGACAGCGCGTAGCCCGCCTTGCGAAGCAGATCGGCGGCGTCATCCAAATCGAGCTCCAGCGCGATCGCGAAGGCGACGGCGGTGGGCTTGGACGGACGATAAGACGGATTGGAGCGGATCTTGGAGAACAGCTTGCGATCCACGCCCGCGCGCTTGTAGCAGGTGCTGTCCCTCATCCCGCGCTCATCGATCAGGCGGAAAAGCGCCTCTTGAAAGCTCTCGTCGAGGGTATTCAGCCGGCTTGACAGATCGCTGTACGCGGCCGTCGGCGCGGGTATACCCGCCATGCGATCATCGGCGATCGGGGCGGGAGCTGCATACCGCGCAGGCGACTGAGGCGCGGCACATTCATCAAGGGCAACGGCGTCATCCGCGTCCGGTATCTTACGAGCCGCATCGCCTTTGGCACGCGGTATCATCCGCTTTGCCGCACGGGGTACAAACGCCTGATTTTCCCTCGCCGCAAAAGGCGGATTGGGGCTGTCATAATGACGCCGCAGATATTCGGCTATCTCCGCGAGCAGTTGTTTTTTCAATCGCATCAAATCACCTTCTTTCTGCGAGTATAACACAGAAACGGTTGGATTACAAATTGTTTCGGGACGCCGCAAGCGTCGTCCCCTACGGTTTCAAACTCCGTATTTGATCTTCACTCGATTCAGCTTATTGCCCACGGGCTTGCGCAGGATCAGCAGGAACACGACATTCGACACGGCGTACAGTGCGGTGAACGGCAACGCCGACAACAGCGCCGCCGCATACAGCCCCCAGTCGAAGCCGCCCGCGTACCACAGCACCGTCCAGACGTCCATGATGAACGAGTACGCCACGCCCGCGACAACGCCGTAGAGCAACAGCAACACATTGGATCGGAGCAGTACGCGCGACAGATAGCCCGCGATCAGTCCGATCAGCCCGAAGCCGAGCATCTGGAACGGCGTCCACGGACCCTGACCGAACCAGATGTTGGAGATCAGCACGCTCAGCGAGCCGCAGAGAAAGCCCGCCTCCGCGCCGAGATAGATCGCCGTCATCACGCAGATCGCCGTGATCGGCTTGAACAGCGGGATGAACCGTCCGAACACCGCCAGCGCCGTCATGATCGCCGTGATCACCATCCGCCGCGAGCCGATGTTCCGTTTCTCAAAGCCCGTCATGAACAGCAGCAGCGCCAGCACCGCGATCCCGAGCGAGATGATCAGGTACCGCTGACCCTCAAACAAAACGGCGCTCAGCGCGACCAGCGCGGGGATCAGCACAAAGGGGATGCCGTAGCGCAAGATCGTCCTCAGGCGAGGATTTTCGATCACTCTCATACCGCGCCTCCCTCTGCCGTGAACCGCTCTGCCGCAAGGTCGACGGTATACGCGCCGTCTGCATAACGCTTTGTGATACGCGAGGCGGCGGTGGTATAGAAGCGGTTGTCGGTCATGAAGCGGTCGGTGCGGTCAACTGCCGCGACCCCGCCCTGCGCGAACATGGCGCATCGGTCGGCGCACAATGCGGCGAATTCCACATCATGGGTGATCAGCAGGACGGTCACGCCGTCATTTTGCAGGCGGCGGAGCACCTCGAGCAGCAGCGCCTTTCGGTTCGCGTCCAGACCCTTGGACGGCTCGTCCATGATGAGCAGACGGGGCTTTGCGGACAGCGCCTTGCACAGCGCGACCAGCTGCCGTTCACCGCCCGAGATATCGTAGGGATGGCGGTCATATAAGGGCTTCAGGTCAAAGGGCAGTCCTTCGATCACCGTGTCACAGCCCTTCAGCTCCTCCCCTACCGTTTCATGCAGAAACACACTTTCCGCGTCCTGCGGGAGCAGACTGAGATTCTCTTGATACAAACTGCCGTTTTTATAGTCCTTCAAGGGTTTTCCGAACAGCTTCACCGTGCCGGAATACGGCTTGCGCAGTCCCGCCGCGACCGCCGCCGCGGTGCTTTTCCCCGCGCCGTTCGCGCCCAATAACGCGAACACCTCGCCCTTGTACACGGTCAGGTCGAGATCGCGCAGGATATCGTCACCCTTGCGCTCATAGCGAAAACGGATATTTTTCAATGACAACGCTTCTTCGTTCACGTTCCTATCCGACCGTTCCGACGTTGTCTTTTCCTTTATATGCAGACTCCCGACAAAGCGCTGACCCTCGCGCACGCTCAGCGGCAATTCACCCCTGCCGCCGATCGCGTGATACAGCCGTGCCGCCGTGGGCAGGAACGCGGCATATTCACTGTCCTTGCCGATCAACTGCGCCGCCTTGCGCGGCGTATCGTCGAACGCGACCCTTCCCCCGTCGAGGATCACGATCCGGTCGGAGATCGGGAAGAGCTCCTCGCACCGATGCTCGCATAGGATCACCGTCACGCCCGTCTCGCGGTTGAGGCGGTAGACGGTCTCGATAAAGCGCGTCGCGGCGATCGGATCGAGCTGTGCCGTCGGCTCGTCGAGCAGGAGCAGCTCGGGGTCGGCGATCATCACCGCCGCTAAGTTGAGGAGCTGTTTTTCGCCGCCCGAGAGAGTAGCCGTATCGCGCTCCATCCAGCGGTCGACGCCGAAGTACGAGGCGATCTCCGCCACACGGCGGGCGATATCCTGCCGACGCATCCCGAGGTTCTCGAGCGTGAACGCCAGCTCATGCCACACCTTGTCGGTGACGATCTGTTCCTCAGGATCCTGCGCTACAAATCCGATCTTTTCAGCAGATTTTCGCAATCCGATCTCTTGAAGAGGTATATCATCAAGGCTCCCTTTGGGAAAGGGAGCTGTCAGCTTTGCTGACTGAGGAATTGTATCGATGGAGCGAGACACACTTGTTTCGCGACCAACCTTATACCGTATTTCACCCTCCAACTCTCCGTTCTGCCGCAGTTCGGGCTTGAGTAAGCGCAAAAACGTGCTTTTGCCCGAGCCTGTCGCGCCCATCAGGGCGATGAACTCACCGCGATCGACGGAAAGGTCGATATCGGACAGCGCCTTGCGCTCCGTGTTCGGATAAGTAAAGCTCAGGTTTTTGACAGTAACAAGCGCCATCGGATCGCCTCCTTTCCGTTGATGATCAGCGGCAACAGACTCAATACGGTGAACGCCGACGCGCCCGCGATCCCCCACGGACTCAGCAGATCCATGGTAAGCTCCGGGTAAAACGCCGCCTTGCTGTAATATATGCCGACAGCCGAAACCGCCGTCAGCCAGATACAAACCAGCATGAGGATCACATCGATCTTATGCACGCGATAGGTCGCGTATGAGGTGCGTTTTCCGGTGCCGTAGCCGCGCGATTCCATGCTCTCGGCGGTGACGATGCCGTTCTCCAGCGTCCATGTGATCAGGATGGACAGCACCCGCGCCCTGCCGCGCACCGCGTCGATCAGATTGCCGTCGGTGAACAGTCCCAGCGCGCGCTGGGCGTCGCAGATCCTGCGCCACCGCACCCGAAACAGCGCCGTATAGCGGATCGCCATCGACAGCAGCAGGGCGAGCTGCGGCGAGAAGCGCCCGAAGAGGTACAGCACCCTGTCCGAGGTCATCACCCCGGACAGATCGCGCAGGCGGTACAATGCCGCCGTCAGCATCCCCGCGGCGCACAGTCCGTAGACCGTCGCCTCAAGGGTGATGGGGTTGTCATTGAAGAAGAACAGCGGCGTCTGTCCCTTATGGACGAACAGCGGATTGAGCACCGCCGCGATGAGGAACACCGCGAGCGAGAATAAATGCGCCTTTTTGCCCGCCGTACCGCCGATGACCGCGCTGAGAACGGAGGTCACCAGCGCGATGGCGATCAGCAGAGGATTCATCGAGAACATGATGATCCCCAGCACACAGAGGTAGTACACCGCCACAGTGAACGGATTCAGTTGTTCAAATCTCAAAGCGCCGACCTCCTTTCTCACCAACGCCGCAAGCTATTTATCAATCGGGTGCGGGCGTGTCCGCCCGCCCTTAATTCCTAATTCCTAATTTCTAATTCCTAATTATCTAAAGGTCTTTCCCTATATTCGTCGTATACAGCCATTCGATCCGGTCGCCGTCATGGACGGTACAGCTCTGGCAGCCCACGTCGGGGAACTCGCCGTTGACGCGGTACATCCAGCCCGACAGGTCGCCGTAATCGAACTCATACAGTCCGTCGATGCCCGCGATATACGCCGCGCCGTCACTGCCGCGGTTATCGATCGTGATACGATAGGTGCGCGCCGCGTTTTGCAAAACGTCGTACACCGTGTCACCGGATGAGGCTGAAAACTCCCTTGTATCGAGGATAATACAGCTGTCGGGGACCGCATTGTTTTTCTTCTCCAGATCCTTGATCGTGTCACAGCGGATGCTGAGCGTGACGGTAAAATCGCCTTCGACATCCTGCGGCTGATAATGCGCCTCGGTCGATTCAAAATTCGTTAAAAGAATATAAAGTACACCCGCCGCCGCGATGATCCCCACGGCGATGTAATGCTTTTTGCTGCGTTTTTTCAAGAGATACAGCACCGCGCATACGCCGCCCGCGACCGCGATCACGCCGAGGATGGCATAGGGCTTGTAGCCGCCACTGCCGCTTTCATCCGCCGACGCAGTACGCATTGCCGCGTCATCGGTCGCGCCGGACTGGAAATCACCGTGCTTGTCGGAAAACACCCTCGTTTCACGCGGCTGATTCTCCGTTTCACTGACGTTGACCGTCACCATCTCGCCCGCGGCGTTGATCGCTTCGATGAACTTCTGCCCATTGACGGTGATCACGCGGTTGCCGTTGCTGTCATACTCCACGTGCTGATCTGAGCGATCACCCGACCCGCTGTCGGCATTGCCGCTTGAGCGGGCGTTACTGCCCGAAGCACTGTTGCCCCCCGCGCCGGAACCGCTGTTCGAACCGCCGTTACCGCCGCCGGAATTGCCCGATCTGCCCGCGTTGCCGGAGCCGCCGGAGCCGGATGCTCCGCCCGACGGAGCGCCGTGTACCACATGATCGAGCTGATAAAAACAGCCTTGTCCGTAACACATCCTGCGGTATGCCGTCAGAGCGCAGAACACCTCAACGGTCGCGTTGGCGTTGCCGTCGGTTCCGGTATGCGAAAAGCCGCCGTTCGACAGGCGATAATCCATCATCGCCTCCATCACGGAGGTGCCGTTCTTGATGAATCGGCCGTCGGTCTGCGGGTCGACGCCGAGATCGGACAGCGCCATGACCACCTGCGCGGCGCTCTCACAGTTCTCGGCGCCCATGGTCTTGAAACCTCCGCTGTCGAGCTGTTTGGTTGACAGCCAATCAACGGCGCGATCGACCGCGTCGGTCACGTCGCCTCTGCCGCCGTAATGCGGCGCGAGCGCCTGGAGCGTCATCGCGGTCACATCCACGTCGCCCCATGAGCCCATCACCGCCCAGCCGCCGTCATCCTTGACGCGCGACAGGATCTCGCTGAGCAAGCCGTCGGTGCTGTACAGCCGACTGTCATAGCCGTTGTTGAGCAGATGCAGTCCGAACACCAGACTCATCATGCCCAGCCCGCCGATCGCCTCATCCGCGGTGTCGGCGATATAGCGATTCGTGCTCCCGACCGCCGCCAGCGTGAGAGCGTACTTTTCCCGACTGGTCGCCGAGGCGACAGTGCGGTCGTCGAGGTAAGATAGCAGGGCGCTTTCATAGTTTGAAAAGTCGTAGTCACCCGACTGAGACAGCGCCAGCACATAGTATTCCGACGTCGAGCCCGCGTTGTCGGTGAGATAGCCGTCGATGAAATCCTGCGTATTGTGATACCCGTTATATGCAACGATACCGTCGCACAGGCTCTGCACCTGCGCGACGGTATAGGATTGCGCACCTACGGGAACTGCCGACAAAACGCCGCACAAAAGCGTCGTCACGCACAGCAGTATCGCGAAGAGCTTATTTTTTACCATAACGCTTTTTATAGAACACAGCCGCGCCGATGATACCCGCAAGGCAAACTGCCGCGATCACGATCCACAGGATCAGGTTGGACACGTCGCCTGTCTGGGGGGTAGAGCCGGATGCTGTGCTGTCCTTGGTGGCGGAATCATTGGTGGAAGAATCCTTGGTGGACTCGTCACCGGTAGACTGCTTGTCGTCATTATCGGTAATCGTCGTATCGTCGATATCCTCTACATCCGCGACAACGGTCGGCGCCTCGGTGCCGTCAGCCTGATCGGGAGTGGACTGGGATCCGTTCACCTTCAACAGGCAGATCGGGGGAACGATAACAAGATCCTTGACCTCTGCGCTGACTACTTGCTCAAAGCCCGTGGATGCCTGTACGACGGTGACAAAGCTGACTTTTCCGTCCTGATCGGTAGTGAAACCGGTCTTCTCACCGTCAAAGGTGATCTCGGCGTCTGCTACAGGCGCGACATACGGCTTGCCTTCTCCGTCAAAACCGGTTTTTGACAGGGTCAGCTCCGCTTCCACGGAACCGTTCTCGCCCTCGATGAGCTGCTTATCAAAATAGGTATAGGTATCGGAAAAATCCTTAGTGTCGGTGTAGATGAACGCGACGATATAATCATCCGCCTTGACGGGATCGGTCAGGCTCCACGCAAAAGCGTTGTTGACCAGATAGCCGTAGCTGCCGCCGTTGGCAACGCCCCACAGCTTCATCAGCGACAGACCCCACTTGGTCGTCTCGGTGGCATAGCCCGCCGCGGCGCCGCCGTCATAGAACTGCTCATGAGCGGCATACAGCGCGTCGTTGACGGTCAGCGCTTCATCGTTGTCGATATCGGTGACGGTCACGGTCTCATACGCGACCGCGAACTCGCTCTTTTCATCAACAATGGTGACATGCACATCGACGCTGTTGGCCGCGTCGTCAGCGGATACGAACAGCATACCGACGGACAGTACCAACAGTACGGATAATAACACAGCAATGATTTTTTTCATTCTAAAACCTCATTTCAAAAAAACTTGATCTATGGTAACGCCGAAGCGTTATCGGTAAGTAAAGGCAACATCGGACACGTTACGGTACTTGGTCAGAAAGGGGATTGACCCGTTTTAATCGGTTGAGATCGGACGCGTGCGTCTTTTCTCGCAATAGCAATAATAAGGTTGAGATTGCCGCGGGGCGCATACGGATTGTCATCACAAGGAGGAACAAAGTTCCGACGTTGTAATCTCAACCTTAGCTTTTCGCGCCCCTCGCAATGACAATAATAAAAGCTCTTTCCGTAGAAAGAGCGCGACAAACAAGCATAGAGGGTACTCTATACTTCATTCGCACACTTCCTGCCAAAGGGGCTGACTCGGACACGGCAGGTCTCCCGGCTGATGAGGAAGCGGATCATCCGCGCGGACGGGAGCCTTCTCGGAATACTCCAATGGCTGTTTCCCATCCTCTGCTCAATGACGGTAGTGGCGGCTGCTCCGGATTAGGCTTTGCCGCACCGGATTCCCTTTTGATCTAATCGGTCAATCGACGCAAGCGTCTGACCTTTCAAACCGTATCGCTGTTCAGTTTTTCACTATTATACAAGAGCCGACCGTAAAAAACAACGCCGCAAAAGAATAAAAAAGATTAAAATATTGTCATATTTAGAAGAAATTGCATAAAAGTATGCAACTTTTCCTCCTATCGCGTCATGGGTGAAGGGGATTTGCCCTGATCAAAAATTTCGGAGGGATGAATGATGAAAACACCCAAAGGCTTTTTTACCTATTTTCACCACGCGGAGTTACTCGAAATGCTCAGCGACGAACAGGCGGGTCGGCTGTACAAGGCGCTGATGCGGTACGGCAACACCGGAGAAGAATCGGATTTCGGGAGCGACAGCGCGCTGAGCATGATGTTCGCGCTCTTCAAAAAAGAGATCGATTACAATTTTGAGCGCTACGCCGAGATCTGTGAAATGCGCAGAGAAGCAGGAAAAAAGAGTGCCAAAGCGAAAAAGGAAAGAGCGCAAAAAGAGAGCGAGGAGCCTCATCGTTTAAAAACATTCTCAGCCGCCGAACTGGTAAAAATGCGTTTTCCGGAAAATGAGTATTAAGGCAACAAGTGTTAACAAAACCAACTAAGAAAAGACAATGAAAAAGAAAAAAGAAAAAGACAATGATAATGAAATGAAATGAGAAAACGAAGAAAAAACAAACAGGATGACTTTTCAACATTTCAACAACAGTTATCAACATTTCAACATCCGACAAAAACCGATTTTGGTTATCAGATCATATCATTTCAGATCATATCATTTTCAGTTCATATCATGACAGTTGGCTGATCAGGGATAGGGTGTTTTCCCAATCTGTACGTCGCAGAATAATTGTAGGGGAGGGTCTCGACCCTCCCGCCGCAGAGCGTTGATTGATCATCGATGTCCGTTGAGGAGATGAGCGTTTTGTAGGGTACGGCAAATGTGATTTGCTCCGCAATTAATTTACATCGGAACAAACGTCACGGGAGGAGCAAGCCCCTCCCCTGCGGGAAACGTTGCAGCGAATTTGTAGGGGAGCGGCTTTGAGGAGTTGTCCAAATCTTTGATTTGGTGTACAACCCCCATGCAACATCGCTCCAAGAACATGCAAAGCCTGTGATTGGTTAAG
>CACWXE010000010.1 GCA_902764715.1 uncultured Ruminococcus sp.
TCTGGTCGCCCTCGGCACGTCTGAAGGTGATGGCTATCGGGTGGATTACGTTCTTCTCGCCCTCGTCGGGATCGGACTTGATCGTATCAAGGATGAAATCTATCGCGTCGCCGTGCTCCGCGGCGTGCTTGGGATGGATCAGATCCTGATCTCCCATGCCGTCCTCACCGTGAACGCTGACCATCTCCTTGCGTTCTTTCTTCAGCGGCTTGTCGGCGCCGATATATACAGGTGCTTCCACATGACAGACCTCCAGCGTCATCAGGGCGTTTTCGGCTGCCTTGTCCAGCGATACATTACCGTACAGCACGGTGATGCCGAGGATATCGATGTTTTTGCTCAATGCCGCCAGAACAAGCCCGGCGGCGTCGTCCGAGCCTGTATCCGTATCAATGATCACCTTGTGCGGGTGTGTATGATTGCTTTTCGCCGTTGTATCACTTGTAGCTTCTGTCACATCGCCGGATCCTTTATCCGAATTCACGGCGCCGCATCCGCATAATAACAGCATGATCGCCGCCATAGCAAAGGCGATCGCTTTTTTCATCCGATTCATTTCCATCAGCTCCTATCTTTTCTTCACCATCATACCATATCGATCCCGAAGAATATCTATCAAAACAGAATAATGATAAATAATTATACGGAAAAATCGCACATTCACGGCGTCCGAATATCGGAATAATAACAATCTATGTTCTTTGTATTTTCTTTTGTGATTTGTATATAAAAATACTGCTTATCAGTTGGTGACAATCACCGTAAAGCCTGTGCCCTGCAATGAGCAAAGCGCTCTATCGCCTGATTGGGATAGACATAATCACCAAATGTTCAACAGATTATTTGTAAGATCATCCAAAAAAGAAAAAAGCGTGAAATTTTTAAAACCTTTTTGTCGGTTTGCTGTTCTTATATATTGTTAAATCAATCCGCCGATAAGGCTCCCTTTTGGAAAAGGGTCGCGTGCGAACGACGTCACCCCCAACTATTTGGCGGACTCTGCCCACACTCGATTGATAAACGGGAGGAGCAAGCCCCTCCCCTGCAAATCGGAATCACTGTTTCATCTATATGCAAAGCGATAATGCTTTGCTTTGCATAGCGGAAGCAATTGCGCTTCACGCCAATTCATAGCCCGTCAATCGCCCCGGGCGGAAGGGTCAGGTTGTAAAACGGATAACCGCACAACAAGCGCTTTTCCCCTCGGGCGGTTGCATGGCAACAAACAAAGCAGCGTCGTTCGGTCGATAGGAGCGTCAGATAGATCATCTTCTTCACAGAATGACAGCGAAAATAACAAGGAGGCTTTTATGAGCAACAGTAAAAAGATTCTATCGGTCATCTTAGCGCTGATAATGGCGCTGAGCTCGATCACCATCATGCCGCTGAGCGCGGCGGCAGCTCAGGTCGAAGCGCCTGCCCAAAGCGGCGACTCGCCCTACAGCGGGTTGACGCTCGATCCCGGCAAGCTGTATTTTGATACAGACGGAACCGGATGGGACATGAGCACAAAGAACGACAAGGTCGCGTTCTACATCTTCGGCGGCGATTTCGGCACCGAAGCCAATCCGACCGTTCCGGTTCAATGGGGCGGAAAAAAGCTGGTTGGTAACGCGGTCACCGGTGAGACCGGCGTCTATGAGTTCGATCCTGCCGCTAAAGCGGGACTTTCCTTTACGCCCGGCGTACAGTATAAGATCATTTTTGTTCACACATCCGGCACCGTCTGGAATGAACAGACCTATGAGCTGTACTTCACCACCGACTGCTTCGGCAAGGTCGCTTACGGCGACGGCGTCATCTACGAGAATCCCGCAGACAGTTCCAGAAGCTTACAGAATGCTTACTGGAGAGGTATCGATCCAGAAGTGAACGGTCCCGTTCTGGCGATCACCTCGAGCGGCAACGTTGTCGGCTCCTGTGTCGAGCAGGGTAAGACAAAATATGATCTTTTCGTCGATTTCATTTCCAAGTCGGATAGTGATGATCAGGGCATGACAGGTCTGGCAATTGCCCGGAGTTATACAGTAGAATCAGGCATTAAAACCGAGCAGGAGATGATCGATGATATCGCCGATGGCCTCGGGCTTAGCAAGGAGGACGTCAGCCGCGCGTTCAGCGAGACCGGTGTAGAAACCACATGGTCGCCTGACCCAGAGCCTCAAAACGATTTTACATATTCTACCCCTGATTCTTCCTCTGTCACTATCACAGGATACCTCGGACACAGAACCATCGTCGAGATACCGGAAGAAATTGACGGATATACCGTCACGGGAATAGAAAAATCTGCTTTCGCGTCTCACGAGACAATCAGAAAAATCCATATTCCCGATACGGTGACTGAAATCGGAGAAGAAGCGTTTCATTGTTGCTACGCTCTTCAAGAGATCAACCTTCCGGAACAATTAAAAACAATCAACAGAGATACATTTAACGGATGTTCTTCTCTGTCAAAGATCAACCTTCCCGATTCGTTAACATTGATCGGCGGCGGTGCGTTTCTAAGCTGTTCTTCCCTGAGAAGTATTGATATCCCCGATTCCGTCACAGGGATCTTCACTGCCGCTTTTGCCGGATGTTCCTCTCTCAAGGAAATCAGACTTTCTGATCAAATTACAAGTTTGCGAAGGGAAGTGTTTGACAGGTGTGCGGCGCTGAATCGTATCGACATCCCGAATTCTGTTAGATCAATCGGTACCTTTGCGTTTAACGGCTGCACATCACTCTCTGAAGTCAATATCCCTGATTCTGTCACGGAGATCGATTGGTGGGCGTTCAAGGGCTGCACTTCTCTTGCCAAGGTCACGATCCCCGATTCTGTTGTGAGCATCGGCGGCAATGCATTTGATACATCTCGTCCGTTAACGATCTACGGCTATGAAGGCTCTGCGGCGCAGACCTATGCCGACCAATATGAGAACATCACCTTTGTTCCGCTCGATACCGTGACCGATGAAAGCGGCATTACGGCGGACGTCACGAGCGGCGTCACTCTCGCTGTGGAGGATATCACCGGTACGATTGAAAGCTCCGTTATCCCTGAGGGCGAGACTCTCGTGGCGGCGTATGACGTCAACCTCGTAAAGAACGGCGAAGCGGTTCAGCCCGAACATGTGGTCACCGTCAAGATCCCGTGTGATGATCCCGACGCGAAGGTATACCGCCAAGAGGATGACGGTACCCTGACCGATATGAAAGCGGTTTATCGTGACGGTTATCTTGTCTTTAAGACCACCCATTTCAGCGTCTACATCGTCGCGGCCGGCGCAGATGTCGATCTGGCGATCTGCGGTGACGCGGACGGCAACGGTGAGGTCACGATCATGGATGTTACCTGCATCCAGCGTTATCTGGTGCACGATGATCCCGAGGGATTCAATGAGGCGGCGGCTGACGTTGACGGCGACGGCTCTGTCACATCACTGGATGCTACATGGATCCAGCGCAGCATGGCACGGATTGACGTCCCTTACCCGATCGGCGAAATAATTTAAACAGCTTATCCGTTTGATCCAACAGCGCCCCTGCTTCATCAGGGGCGCTCAAACTGTAAAAGACCTTTATTTTGTCATTCTGAGAGCTCGCTCGAAGAATCTTACAGTGCCATTTTTCTGAATGATTATACCTGACAGGAGCGAAGAGCCTGAAAAGTCGGCACTTTATGATCCTTCGCGGAACACGCGTGTCCGCTCAGGATGACATCACTTAGGGGCTATCGCGCATAATGCTACAGCTCCTTTATTCGATCATACACCGCGATTTGTCGAAAACGGTTGTTGTCGAACGATTGATGTGATATAATAACAAACAGAGGTTTATGAAAGGAAAGCGAAAAAGTGCGAGCACCGTCCGATGAACTCCTGAAAAAAGTGAAAAGCGGCGACATGGATGCGTTCGGAGAGCTGTACAAGCTCTACCGTCAGTCTTGCTATGGCTTTGCGCTGATGATACTGAAAAGCCATGAGGACGCCGAGGACGCGGTGCAAAACACCTTTATCCGTATCTACGGAAGTATCGGCACCCTGCATAACGACAACGCGTTCGTGATGTGGATGGAAACGATCCTCAACCGCGAGTGTCTCAAGCTCGCACAGCGCCGCGGGGTGGAGTTCGCCTGTGATGCAATCGTGAGAAGCGACCGCGTAGCGGAGCAGGAGGATTTTTCGCTGCCCGAGCAGTATGCCGAACAGGAAGATCTGGCACAACGGCTGAAGGATGAGATCGAAAAGCTGCCCTTTGAACAGCGGCGCGCGCTGCTCCTGTTTTATTATCACAACCTGACCCTGCAGCAGATCGCCGAGCTGACCGACAGCAATATCAATACGGTCAAATCGCGTTTACGATACGCGCGGCTGACCCTCAAAAAGAATATCGAGGAGCAGGAGAAGCGCTCCGGCGAGGAGTTCTACGGCGTACCCGTACTGCCGTTCGGAGAGATCCTGACCCGTATCCTCGATCGGGAAAAAGAGAGAAAGAAGCCTGCCGCTTTATGGAAAGCGCTGCAAAAGGATATCAAAGACGTGTGCGGCGGCTTCGGCGGCAACCGATTCGGCGGCGAAGGTCACGCGGCAAAGGTCGTCGCGGGAGTGCTGGCGGCGATGCTGGCGCTCGGCGCGGCGGCAGGCGTGCTGGCGGGAGCCGTTGTCCCGGAAAGCGGTCATGGCTGGAGCAATATGCAGGGCGGTAAGCCGGAGCAAAACCCCGAGCAGATCGCGTCAAGCGAGGCGGGTACATGGCAGGAAAACCCGATCCGGAATGCGGATCAGAGCTTTTTTGTGCCCTTCAGGAATGATGATTTTGCGCAAAATGTGCTCAATACACCGCAAAATCCCGCCGAAAACAATAACACCCAAACACCTGCCGTTCTGCCGACACAGGCGGTTCGGAATACGCCCGCAGCCCCTACACAGGCGAGCGCCCTACCCGATGATCCGGTTCAGCCGACGACCCTGCCGACGCCCTTGCCGACGCAAGCCGTACAGGATACGCAGGAGCAAAGCGGGAGCGCTTTTCAGGCGTACCGCGACCTGTTACAGCAGGACAGCGCGGCGATCGGGCGATATGACTGGCAGTACAGCGACAGCTCCGCACCCGTCACACTGGCGGATATTTACGGCGACGGTACGCCCGAGCTGTTGTACATCAGCGCCGACGGCGGCACGGCAAGGCTCAATATCTATACCTATGACGGAAAGAAGACCGTCAGTCTGCTCGGCGGCTCCGAGGGATTCAGCTCCTTGTCCGACGTCAACGACGCATTCTTCCTGTATCAGAAGTCGGGCGACAAACGGCTGTATCTCTATATCGCGAGCGACAGCGATTACGGCGTTTTCCGCAATATCCGCTTCGATGAAAGCGCGGGCGGCCTGAGAGCCGTGGAGCTTGCCGCGGGCAGGCTCTATCCCTCGCAGTATACCGTCGGCGGCAACACGGTTTCCGACTCCGCGTATGCCGAGTATGAAAAGGAACTGTTCAGCGATATCAGCGGCATCCTGCTGCGCAACGATCTGCGCGGTATGAGCTCGTATGAAGCGTATGAAGCGCTGGGGCGGTATTCGCCGAGCGCGCTGTCATTGAACGATATGTTAAGCTATCTGGAGGCGCAATCATGATACGAAAAACCACCGCAGTACTGCTTTGCGTTTTGATGACGCTGTTGATCCCGCAGAGCGCCTTTGCCGCCGTGATCCCCGATCATACCGATCGACAGATCACCTACCGCGAGGACAACATCGAGGGGAATCATTACGAATATGTCAATTCCGTGAACCGCTCGTTTTTCAGAAAAGCCGCGGACGGCTATATGCGGCTGTACGGCGCCGATAACGGCACGGTGTTTGTCGAGTATTACAACGAGGATTTTGAAGTGATCAACAGCGGCGTGATCCCGTCCGGACTGCCGATCTTCGGCGGTTTTTATGAGGACGACAGCCGCTATTATGTGCTCACGGGACAAGTGAATTTGGAGGAAGATCCCGACAAAGAGGTCTATCGCCTGACCAAGTTCGACAAGAACTGGAATCAGCTGGGCAGCGTCGGCGTCAAAAACGCCTGCACCACCATTCCCTTTCAGGGCGGATGTGATTTTGCGATGTACAAGGAGCATCTGATCGCTCGTACCGGCAGACAGATGTACAGCAATAGCGGCTTATATCATCAGGCGAACATCACCCTGCGCTTTGATGTGGCAGAAATGCGCGAGGAAAAATCCCTCTATGCCCTGTGCCAATTCGGAGAAGCCGGTTATATCTCGCACTCATTCAATCAATTCGTTGCTGTTGATAATGACGGCACGGTGGTGTGCCTCGACCACGGAGACGCGAAACCGCGTGCCTCGGTACTCGGTAGATATCGCAATCACGCCGATACGGATTTTATCGTTGAAAAAACGCAGATGTATACGGGATTCCCGATTATAAGATTTGAAGACGAACACGAGGGCGACAACGTTACCGGCGCGAATGTAGGCGGGCTGGAGATATCCTCCACCTCCTATCTGACGGTCGGTGATTCAATCGTACAGGACGCGGATTATCGGTCGAACGAGAGCCGCAACGCCTATCTGACAGTGACACCGAAAAACTCCTTCAGCGAAGACAGTACGCGGGTGATTTGGTTTACGTCGTTCGCGAAAGAGGATTATAAATGCGCGACCAATCCGCATTTGGTCAAGATCAACGACGACCGCTTCCTCATTATGTGGGATGAACGCAACAGCGGCCAACTTGTCAGCGGCGGCGGTAAAGTGATCTATGACAGTCCCGGATCCCCCTACCGCATGAAATACTTATTTGTCGACGGTGAGGGTAACTTCCTGACCGATATCATGACCGCTCCCGAAAACATGCAGGTGTTTGTATCGGGCGACGATCCGATCGTCACCGATCGGGGCGTGATCTGGCATTTTTCCAATGAAGACACCATCGACGCGGTGGCGGTAATGGATCCCGACGGCAATATCACCCTGCATCGGGATATCATCCCCAAGGATGTTCTGACCTATCCTGTCAACATGTACACGGCGGATACCGTGCTGCGAACCTTTGATCCGATCCCCGAATCGCTTACCCTGACCGAGGACAATCTTTTTGACTATATCGGCGTCTACAAGGACGGTCATGAGCTCAAATGCGGCGAGGATTTCAACTTTGCCCGCGACGGCGAACCGCTGTTCTCGGCGGATTACGAGAACGGGATCCTCAAAAGGATCGGACCGCATATCGAGACCGCCTACGGAAAATCCTATATCGGCGTCATCGGCATTACAAGCAAGTATTATCCCCACGCCTTTTTATGCGGCACCAATGTGTTTACCGCCTTTGACAAAAACGCGGGCGATATCCCGACTTGGACGGAGGACGGCGTAAGACTTCGCTACACCTTCTCCCGCGGCGTCGGCTACCATATCTACCGCAGGGAAGAGGGCGGAGAATATGAGAAGATCGCGACCTTTAATAATCGCGGCGGTACGGAATATATCGATACGACCGCAGATCGCAATAAGCACTATTGGTACACCGCGCGTGAATATACCTTTGACAAAAGCGGCAATGAGATCCTCAGCGAGCCGCTGAACGCCAAAACACCCGACAGCTCCGTCGTATCGGCGGAGCCGACCTTTGACGGCTTGCGCCTGAGCTGGGATAAGATGGACGGCGCTGAGAAATACGCCGTGTTTGAGTACGATATCGAGAGAGATCGGGTCAAAACCCCCGCGCTCGGGATCACCGCCGACTGTCAGTTTGAGCTCCGCAAAACGGGATACGGGGTCAATAAACGCTATGCCGTCGTCGCCGTTGACCCAATGCAGGAGGATCGGAACATCCCCGACAACTGCCGTTACAGCCCCTATGGGCTCACCCCGGTAATCACCCTGAACAACGCACCTGAGATCACGCGGTGCGAGTTCCGTGAGGACGGCTTGTATATCGAGTGGGCGCCCAATGAGTTTGCCGACGATTACGCGGTATTATACAGACAGATATACAGCCCGATCAAAGAGAATCACCTGCTGATCAAGAATGTGTACAATAACATGAGCAGTCCCCTCTATGTGATCGCGGAACGGGAAGGGAGCGAATCGATACAGTCATCCATTCGCTTTGTTACCTATGTCGCGCCCGGTACCGATGACTGGAAGTTCAGCACACAATTCTATTCGGAGGATAGCGGGACGGCAACCTTCACCGAATGGAACGGCGAGGGCAGCAGGGTCAAGGTGCCGGGCGACGTTCTCGGCGCGAATGAAGTGATCCTGAGCAAAACCTTCCGCGATAATACTCAACTCAAAAAGGTCACCCTCCCCGACAACACAACGACACTGGATCTTGCCTTTGAGGGCTGTACCGCTTTGAACAGTATCACGATCCCCAAGTCAGTCAGATACATCTCCGACAGGTGCTTTGCGGACTGTACCTCCTTGAGAAGCGTGGTATTTGACCGCGACAATCCGCTTTGGAAGCTCAATCAAAACGTGTTTGAGGGCTGTCATGATCTGACGATCTACGGCTACGGCAGTAACAGCGGCGCTTATGATATCGCACAGCAGTTCGGCTTTCCCTATGTTGATCTGGAGCAAAGCCCTGTGGGTGACGCTGACGGCAACGGTGTTGTGGATCTGAAGGATGTCACCGCTATCCAATATCATCGTGCCAACCTGTATCTGCCTGTCGAAGAAGCCGTCCTCATGGTCGGCGACGCCGACGGTAACGGAGCGTTGGAATCCATCGACGCGACCTATATCCAGCGCAACATCACAGAGATGGACGTTCCCTACGCGATCGGAACGATACGCAACAGATAAATCATTTTCTCTTGCTCCGGCACAACTCGTGCGGCGGAGAACTCAAAAAAGAAGCATCGGGCAAAGGCGGCTTGTACCGTCCCTGCCCGATGCTTTTATACCGATAAAGGCTCTTTGTTAGTATTATTCTGTCCCCTTCAGAGCTTCTACCATATCGATCTTTTTATTCTTTCTCGCTACCATCAAGCCGACCAAAAGCGATACGCTGAAGGTCAGCAGGATGGAAACGCTGTAGGTCAGCACACCCAACATCAGCTTCATCTCGTATTCTCCGGCAAGTGCGGTGAGCAGCCATTGCAATACGCCTACGCCCGCGGGCAGACCGATGATCACGCCGATAACGGTCAGCCAGATATTCTGCGAGATCAGGAGCTTTCCGATGGCGCGGTTTCTGAACCCGAGCACCTTTAGCGTGGCAAGCTCGCGTGAGCGCTCCACATAGCTCATAATGCCGAGGTTATACAATACGACAACGCCGAGGATCACAGCGGCGACGACAAGAATGATCACCATGCTGTCCATGATCTGCACAAAGCTGTTGAAGGTCTCCATCAACTGCGCCTTGTCCTGCTTGCCGGCAATCAGATCATTGCTTTTGATCTCGTCTGCTTTCCTGTTTGTGTAAATCGAGGAAATGCTGTAATCAAGCCCCAGCTTGTCGGCGAGCGCTTCACTCATCGTGACGCTCTCGGTCATCACCGAGCGGTTGTAGCCGATCACCGTAGCCTTGTAGGCGTCCTTGGAGCCGTAGGGTGAGAATTCGATCTCGTCGCCGATCTTCGCCTTGTCCTTTAATCTGAGGCAAAGATACACGCCCTCGTCGCTGAGCGCGAGACGATTGTTGTCCTCGTCAATGATGTTGAGCAGACCGCCCGGATTGTGTACGATGTCAAGCGTCACGGTGTCGCCGTCCAGACTGATCCCGCTCAGGCTCTCCCAATCGCCGTCGAGCTCCTCGCAAAGCGCCTT
Organism: uncultured Ruminococcus sp.; assembly: GCA_902764715.1. GTDB lineage: Bacteria > Bacillota > Clostridia > Oscillospirales > Acutalibacteraceae > Ruminococcoides. The sequence goes on from CACWXE010000010.1 coordinate 9,776, forward strand.
TGACTGTTTGAGATCGGCGTCGTCGATCAAATTGACCTTTGTAGTGTAGTTGGAGATATCCTCGTCGAGCAGATCGAGAAAGCCGGACATGGTGTCGCGCATTCCCAGACCGCCGACCATCAGCACCATACAGCCGACGATGCCGAACAAGGTCATCGCCGAACGACTCTTGTGACGGCTGAGATCGCGGATATTCCACTTGGTGCCGAATCGGAGCTTATCCCAAAAGCGGAACCGTTCAAAGAGGATTTTCCGCATCTTTTTCGGCGAGTACGGGCGCAGCGCGTCGGCGGCAGTGCCCTTTAGCTACTGTCTGACGGAGAGAAAGTTGATCAGCGTGAGCAGTAATACCGTACCGATCAGAACCGGATAGCAAAACGACGGTATCGCCGCGCTCCAGTCGGGCATATCAAAGTAGGTGCCCATCATGCCGTTCTCGCTCATGATCAGCTTGCATACTCCATAGCCGAGGGCGATCCCCAGTCCGGCGCCGACCAAGCCGATCAACAAGCCGTAGGAGGTATAATGACGGAGTATTCTGCGATTCTTGAAGCCCAGCGCTTTCAGCGTGCCGATCTGTGTTTTCTCCTTGGTGGCGATACGGTGCATGGTCGTGACCATCGTGAGGATGGCGATCGCGAGGAACAGCACGGGCAGTACCGAGCCCATCGTTTTGCCTTCCTCAGCCTCGCCCTGTGATTCCTGATAGACGATGTGGTCGTCCTTCGGCGTTACCATGATCGTTCTGCCGAGTGCATCATGTATCGCTTTTTCGAGAGGCTCTTTTTCCGTGTCGGAAATCAGATTCATCTGCGCAAATACCTTGTCGGTCGCCTCATCAAGCATCTTATCGGTGACAATCAGCTTTGTCAGGCTGTCGTCAATGAATTCCTCGGGAACATTCGACTTCTTCAGCTCGTCGGCAAAGTCGCTTTTGATCTTTTCCTCCAATACCGCACGCAGCTTTTTGGGCGAAATGTAGGCGAACCCAAAGGTGTTGTAATCGGGCATCATCTGGTTTTTGTCGGCGACGCAGATCATGTGCTCGCCCGCCTTGATCAAGCCGACGATCTCTCCCGTGATGGCAACGCCTTGAAACGCAAGCGACAGCCGATCGCCGATCCGATAGCCGTTCGCGGCGGCGAATTTATCACTCAGCCAGATGCCGTCACCGTTTTTATCATAGGGGGCGCCGTCCGTCACCATGAAGGTGGATACGGTGTAATCCTCGCTCACGTCCAGCGCAAGCGACTTGTTTTTTTCGCCCTTGATATCAAGGTTGACGGACAGATAGCGCGTCGCCCGATCCACGCCGTCGATCGCGGCAATTTTATCCAAGTCCTCCCGCGTAAAGCCCTTTTCCGAATAAAGGCGGTAGTCGGCGTAGTCGGTATCGTCAAAGAATTTGAACGTATCGACCTCGATCGTTTTCCACTCCATATTGAAGCCGAGGAACATCCCCATACCGAGCGTGATCATCAATATCATCGAGATAAACTGCGCCTTGTAGCCCCACGCGGTGCGGAGCAATTTGCGTATCAGCATCACCATTCCACCTCGTCGGCGCTCATGGGATCCTCCTGCTCGTTGATGGAGCGGATCTTGCCGTTCTTCACGCGGATCACGACGTCAGCCATTTTCGCGATGCTTTGGTTATGCGTGACGATCACGATGGTCTTTCCGTTATTTCTCGCCATGCTGAGAAGCAGCTTTAATACCATCACGCCGGTTTCGGAATCGAGCGCGCCGGTCGGCTCGTCACAAAGCAGGATCTTCGGATTTTTCGCTAAGGCTCTGGCGATGGATATCCGCTGCTGTTCGCCGCCCGAAAGCTCCGACGGAAAGTTGTGCAGATGGTCGGTCAGCCCTACCTCGGCGATCATCTGTTTTGCGTCGAGCGAAGCTTCACAGATCTCCGATACCAGTTCCACATTCTCATAGACCGTCAGGGTCGGGATCAGGTTGTAGAACTGGAACACAAAGCCGACGGTCGCCGCGCGGTAGTCGGCGAGCTCGTTGTCGGACAGCGTGCTGATATCCCTGCCGTTCACGGTGATGGTTCCTTCGGTCGGGCTGTCGAGTCCGCCGAGCAGGTTGAGCAGTGTGCTTTTGCCGGCTCCCGAGGGTCCGAGGATGACGACGAATTTACCCTCGTCCAGCGAAAAGCTGACCTGATCCAGCGTTTTAATTGATGCTCACCGCTCGTATAGGTGCGTGTCACGTTCTCAAATGTTACGATCGGCATGATCATTTCCTCCCAAACAGCGAAAAACGTTGTTTCTCATAAGGCGCGGTTTTGATCTCCAAAACCTTGTAGCCCGTCTTGCCGATCGCCTCTCTGAGCATCGTTTCATCAAGCGGACTTTCGCTGATGATCTGTGTTGTACCTTTTGTATGTGAGGAAGCAACCTTTTTGATATTGAAATGATGACGGATCGTGTCGTTGATATGGCTCTCACACATAGAGCACATCATGCCGTCGATGGTCAGCGTTGTTTTTATCATCATAAACCCTCCTGTATTCGGACACGCGTGTCCTATCTTGCGACGGTCAGCCGTGTCAGCGGTCTGCCGCGCTCAAATTGCTGTTGATAGACTTTTGTGCATTTTTTAAAGCGCTCAAATTGCTTTTGCGCTTGATCCGCGTCGCCGTATACCTTCCAGCATCCGACGCATTTCGCGCCGCAGGCGTTGTTCTCGATAAACCCCTTTACATCGTTAACGGGGTAGCCGAGAAACAGTCCGATCTCATGCGGAAACTCGTCGCTCTCACTGAGCCGCTCCATCAGCCTCGAAAGGCATTTTCCGCAGTTCTGCGTGCAGTAGCCGCGCCGTGAGAGCAATTCATCCGCCTCCTTGCCCTGTACCTCGGGCAGCAGTCTTGACGGACGGTACGCGTAGATCAAAACCTTTTTGTCTTTGAAGCGCAGCGGCATGAACCGCACGCCCTTGTTCCTCAGAGAAATGTTAAGCTCTCTCAAAAAAACGTAAACCTCATTTTTACTGTCATACGAACAGCTGAACAGGCTGCCCGTCTTGATCCCCGCCAAGGTAGGCGAGCAGTATTTTACAATGACTTCTTCCGACATAAGCTCCTCAAAATTATCGGTTAGCTAAGACTAACTTAACGTGTTAAAAGATGGCGGTTAGTTACCGCTAACTAATATTATAGCCCATTTTTGTGTTTTGTCAAGTTCGGATATTGAAAGGCACCCGATTCGGTCAAATATGCCGGTGCACCGGGATTTGGTCATCGATAATAGCTTTAAAAAGAGATCGGACAGACCTCAAGCACCCTGTTTGCGTTCAAATTGCATAAAAAAATCAGATAATGTGAGCAAAAGATAGTGACATATTTGATCGATTGTGATATAATATCAACGTTGATAAACACCGATTATATTGGGAGGAAGCTATGAAACACAGAATATTTATCGGTATCATATCTATCATTTTATGTATGACGCTTCTGTTCGGCACGGCGTCGTTCGCGTTTGCTGCCGAAGCCGGAACGCGTGCGTATCAGCGCTTGGCGGATCTCGACGAGATCACTGCCACCTATCTGAGCGACAGTGAGGAGCGAGCCGCGCAGTACCCCAACGGCGCGATCATGATCGCCGAAACCTCCGCCGAGCTCGAGATGAAGCAATGGTACGCGATCGACATCCTTCGTCAGGGCGGAACCGACGGAGAAGCTAAGATCAAGCTTTCGACCGTTGACATGACCGCCGGATACGGTGAGGACTATCGCCTGTACCTGACAGACGAGCCGTCCGACAAGGGCGTTGACGGCACAAAGAAGCTGTACTACTACGAGTCCAATGTGCCCTACATCGCGCGTCTTTCCGAGCACGAAGAGTACTATATGACAAAGGACGGCGTTGACGATCTCGACGCCGCTCAGAAGGAAGCGTCCGAGATCAACGATATGGCGGCGGATAATATGCCGCACTCCACAGAGACCGTCCTTGCCTTTGCCGACGGTGAAAACCGCAAGACGATCTACATCGAGACGATGAAGAAGGACAAGGTCACCGACGATCTCGAATTCATGCTGACCCTGTCGGAGCCGGAGAACTGCTCCATCAGCGCGTCCGTGTCGGGTATCTACCGGATCAAGGAAAACCGCCCAAAGCCCAAGGCGGAGCTCTCGATCGCCTCAACCTCCGTTAATCCGGAGTCCGATGAAGCCCTCGTTACCGTCACGCGCAGCGGCAATCTCGGCGGATACGACAGCTTCCGTGTGACCACAAAATCCGATACGGCAGAAGCGGAAACCGATTATGCCGCCGTTGCCGAGGATCTTCGTTTTGTTCCCGGCGTCAGCGAGATCAAGGTGCCCGTGGCGCTGCTTGGCGGCGCGGAAAACGGCAAAGAGTTCAGCGTAGAGCTGTCCGATCCCTCGTCGAACGCCGAGATCACGACCGATTCCGCAACCGTGACCTTTGACAGCGACAAAGAGATCGCGTCGACGGGAGCCGAATCGAAGAAATATGTCACCAGCTTTACCTACAAAACCAGCAGCTACCGCGAATATGAGTTCGTTGATCTGAGCAAGTTCCACAGCGAAAAGTGTCTGGGTGACTGGAGCAACACAACCAACAAATACGAGAGCAATAAATGGCGTCTCGACTATGACCAGTGGGGCTGGAAAAACCACGCGACCGACGCGATGTCTCCGTCCAAGGTGAGCTTTGTCGGCGTCAAGGATGTTCGATTCTGTTACGACAACGCGGGCGGTTCCTGTCACTGGGATGACGGCGCGGTCGTGCTGTCGGAGAGAAATCCGCTCGACGACGGCGACAGAGGCTGCGGCTGGATGAGCAAGCTCGACCAGAACGGCACAAGCTGGGGTCTGGGCAATGTAGGCTCCTCGCATATCGACAGGACGATCACACCTACCGCGAGTGACAAATATATCTATCTGGTGCTGCATAAGGCGGGCTTCAGCGGCTGCAGCGGCGTCAAGTTCCATGACTATAACGGAAACAAGGACTGCTCCTTCCGTCTGAATCTGCAGGATTACAACGTCAGCATCATCGACCCCGAGCCGATCACCCTGTATAAGAACGGCTCGCTCGAAAAGGTCAATGCGGTCACGAACGCTCAGTTTACCGATCCCAACTCATCGAGCGCCAACTATACGACCTCGGCGACCTTCTATCGCTACGACACCACCACCATCAAGGCGGCGGTCGACTCCAAATACGGCGCCGCTACCTTGAAGGGAATCTATCTTTGCGACCCCGACAACTACTCCCGTCATTCATCCCTGATCACCCTCAGCGGCGGCAACTTCACCTTCTCGCCGCAGATCATCAGCGGCTATTCGAGCTACTTCAGAAATAATAAGGTCGTTATTCAGCCGGTGTATGAGTTTGATAAGATCGACTTTAACGTTGAGAGCTATTCCGATGAAAAAACCGGCGTTGCTTTCACCGCGGATAATAAAACGCATACCGGTACATTCACCGTCGACGGCAAAAAGTACGGTACCGTGACATGGAGTAATGACAGCAGCAGAAACGGCGAGTATTACGACGGCGACGAGCTGGTATTTACCTTCACTCCCGCGCAGAGCGGCGGCTCCAAAACAGTCGCGTATGAATATCGGTTTGCCGACGTCAAGTCCGATCTCGGCAAGGCGCAGTGGTACAAGACCGGTACCGCCGCCGATAAGGTCAACATCACCCTCAGCCATAAGTATTTCTCCGTTTCTCCCTATATCACCGACCTGACGGTGAAAAACCGCCTGATCGTCAAAAACGCCGCCCGCGGTGACTTCACCTCCAAAGGGACAAAGTATGCAAGCAATAACGACGACGGCTCTGTCACGGTCAGCGGCTACTATATCCCGGGCAACTCAGGCACCGAGACGATCGATGAAGATTTCACAAAATACGCTCCCGGCAAACGTATGGAATATACCGCGAAGCCGGATCGCGGCTACTATGCCGAATGGACCTATACCAACGCTGTTACTCATGAGGAAAAGACCTATCGCGGCAACACCTTCTATTATATCGTTCAGAACCCCTTCCACCTCAATGATAATACGGTAACGCTGACCTTCAAACAGCGCTCACCCACTCAAAGCGCGTATGATCTGAATGTGAAGTCGAGCGTCTATGTTCCCGACGGCACGATCCTGCACCCGGCGACGTCATCGACCAATATCAAGAAACCGGCGCCCAACGCTGTTGTTTATTTGGACGGCTATTCCGGCGTGACCGATGAAAACGGCAACTTCGTGCTCAAAACCTCGCCCGAAAGCGACGAGCCCGCCGGTGTTCCCATTGTCGGCAAAGCGAAAGACTACACATGGGAAGCAACCCTCATTGACGAAACGCATCGCGCGCTCATCCGTTACAACGGAAACGATTATATATGCGACATACGCTTTAAAGGAGAATCCACGCTCCTCGATCGGATCTATCCGAAAGAGATCGTCCTCGACAGCGCCTCCACCCTCGGCGTTGTTCCGATCCGCACAGAGGCGTACAGCATCGATACGGGCGTGTACGGCGACAGCATCACGCTGGTCAACGCGCGCTCGGTCAACTTCTCCGTAGACTTCGACTCGCGCAATATCAGCTCGGACAAGCCCGTCAACCTCGCGCGCTGGAGCTTTGTCGGAGAGAACGGCATGCTCCGCAGCAGTGCGGATATCCCTGTTGCCAATGGCTCCTCCACGGCCTCCTACTCCTGTGTCGTGATGGAAAAAGCCAAGCCCGGCGACCATATGTTTATCGAATTCTACAACAAGGGCTATGACAGCTCCTCTAACGCCCGTTATACCCCTTACGGCAAGTATGAGGTAGGCTACTCCTTTGTCAGCGCGAACATCGACAAGGTCATGTCCTATATGCCCGATATCGGCTTCTATGACGATGAGGGTCCTGCCGAAACCGGCTCCGACCTCGCCGCGACAGGCGCCGATCTCTCCGCGACCGGAGCGCCTCATTACAGCAAGCTGCCCTCCGCGCCGGGCATCGGTCCGATCAGCCCGATGTTCTCCATCTTCGGATTCCTGCCGACCTACAGCGATACCGCGACAGGTCAGAAGGATCAAAAGACTGGCAAGGATCTGTACTGCCTTGAGATCGGCGTACAGGTCAGTATCGCAAGAACCGATACCGCTGAGAAAAAGGGAACATGGGGCGCTGCCAGCGTAGCGAAGCAATGGCAAAAGCTCTCCGACATTATCACCAAGAGCCCCGGAGAGCTCTGCCAGAACCTGCAGACCAGCACGAAGATCAGCATCACCATCAGCTTTGCCTATCAGCTGGAATACTATACGACCGACGACGGAGCGCGCTGCTATACGGCGAGCGTCTTCCTGCTCGGCGGAAAGCTCGGCATACGGATCTCGATCCCGTTTACCGTCGTGGCGATCCCGTGCTTCGTCTACTTTGATATCTCCGCCGACAACGTCGGATATCTTGTCCATATGCCCAACGATAAAACGGACGGCTACTGGAAGTCCTCTATGCTGCACAACAGCTACTATTATGATACCCACGGCGAATTCTCTCAGGATTTCAAGATACAGATGGGCGTCGGCATCGGCTTTGACGGTCTGGCGGCGATCGGAGGTCACATCGACTTCGGATTGGTATCCCGGATCAGCGGAACCAATCACGGAAAGATGACCTGCTCCGTAGCGGGCGGCGTCTACGCGCAACTGCTCTTCTTCAAGGTCGATAAAACATGGAAGATCAAGGAGAAGGTGCTGTTGGATACCGACGCGAAGCTCGCCTCGGTCGGCGCGAATCTCCTCGATCAGGAGGGCGTCGATCTGCTGGCGGACACCAAGCTCTCCGATCTCACCCTTGCCGAGGCGTCGGACGTCTATGACGACGACTTCAACAGAGATAAAGAGATCGCAGCCACCGGCTCCGACGGTCAGGCGATCTTCAGTCACGAGACCTATGCCGAGAAGAACACTGCCCAGATGTCGCCTGTCATCGGTCAGCTCTCACAGGATCGTTATCTGATCGCTTCCGTCATGAACGCGGACAACGAAAAATTCGGTCTCAGATACTATATCTATGATACCGTCACAAACGAGATCGAGGAAAAAGGCGATCCCATTGATGAAGTGATCGACGACAACGATTTATCGCTTGATGACGAGAGAGTACAGAGATTGATGAACTGCAACGATCTCATCGGCGATGTCAGCATCATCGACTGTGACGATAAGCTGCTCCTCGTCTGGGAGAGCTGTACCGTTGAAGATTACCAGAGCGCTTCGGTAGACAGCGCGCTTCGCTCCTTCAAGATCGCGGCTGTCGTCTATGATAAAGAGACCGACATGTTTACCGATTTTGATATCGTCGACACTAAACCCAACTCCCTGCCCGACCGACTCCGCGGCGTGTACAACCCGTCCGGCGGAACCGTGCATTTATTCTACAACAGCATCGACGTATCCAATGTACAGAGTGACACGACTTTGCAGCAGCTCAACAACCTGCCGATCTCGCTCAACACCTGCTCCGTTGACCTTCTCGACAGCCGTCCGAGCTTCACTGAGCCCGAAAAGCTGGATATTCACGGCAATACCCTCACGGATTATGATGTTGCCCTTTACGGGGATGAGGTGCTGGTATCCATGATCAGCGCCGACAAAAACTCTCTTACGGTCGAAAAATCCCTGACGTCCTCGGATTATAATGAAGAGAACTACGGCACAAAGAATAAGATGTATCTTGACCGCTATTCCGAGGAGCAGGACGGTTCACTCGGTATCGAGGATTCCATCATGACAGCCGATGAGGATCTTGTCACAGCGAACCCCGAGTTTGTCAAGCTCCGTTATAAGGACGATGAAAACACCCTGCTCTTCTTCAAGTGTAACGGTCGCTACGGCTATCAGAATATTGAGAATCTGTACAGTCAGTGCGAGTACGAGAACTGGAACGACACCTTGGTCGGCGACGCGATGAAGCCCGAATATATCACTGACGACGAAGATCATACGGTCGGTGAGGACTTCAGGGTATACGCCGGAGACGACGGCTCGCTGTACGCGTTATGGACACAGTCCGAGGGCGCTCAGCAGCAGATCCGCGGACGACAGTTCCAGGTCGACTCGGTTGAAGAGATCGACAAAGCGGCTGTGACCGATAATGAAAACAATGTTCAGTTCGGCCCGAACAATACGCCGATGACCCAACAGCTCGACAAGCCGATCCATATCCTGCACGGCTTCTGGGGCAACAAGGCGTATCTGACGACCGGCGGCAACAAGGAAGAAGGATCCGATACCGGTTACTATAAGGGTAAGTTCGACGCATTCGTCATCAACAAGGACACTCTTGACGGTTCCCTTGACACGCTGTTGGCTGAAACCGCTCATCGTGCAATACAGATAGCTACCACATGGAATAGTACGGTCGCCCACGTCGATGTCATCTAACAGTCTTAGGCGCACACGACTTCCATCAACTGCCTTGACATTCTCATCAACTATGGCTTTAATTAGCTTGTTCTGAGGTTCATTGGTCGTAATGGTGTTGAAATAGTCTGAGGTCTCTTTCTGAGTCTTCACGACCTCTTCCGCTTCTGCC
>CACWXE010000011.1 GCA_902764715.1 uncultured Ruminococcus sp.
TGCCGAGTTAAAAACCGAGTTGAATTTGAACGGCATTATCCTTCCCCCTTTATTCCAAGCTCAGATATTCCGCAACGAGCTTTCTGTAGTCCTCTGCGGCACTGCTGGTGGGAGAATATCTGATGAAAGGTTTTTCAAAGGTGCTTTCTCCCACCTTTACCGTCTGCCTGATCGGTGTTTTCAGGAATTTCAGTCCCAGCGACGTCTCCAGTGCGCTCATACCCTCTTTATATAGATTGGAGCGCACATACATCGTCGCAAAACAACCCTTGAGCTGAATATTTGGATTGAACTCCTTGATACCCTCGATCGTTTCAATGACGTATTCCATACCGTCGAGCGCATAGCGATCCATTTTGATTGGGATCAATACCTCGTCGGTCACGACCAATGCGTTGATGACTGCCATATTGTCATCGATCGGATAATCGATGATACAATAATCATATCTGTCACGCAGCGGTGCTAACTGACGCTTGAATCTCAGCTGCTGCGGATGAAGCGTATCGAGCAAAACTTCCTTGTTGGCTCTTATCAGTTCAAAATTCGCAGGGATCACATCGATCCCATAATCGCTGTGACGAATCGCCTTGTCCGCTATGAGGGATTTTGCTGTCAGCAAATCTGCTGACGTAAATCCGTCCGGCGTATAGCACCCAAACGTCTTTGATGTGTTCGCCTGCTTGTCGATATCCACCAGCAAAATCCGCTTTCCGTAATCGTCGTGCAAAATTTGGGCAAAAGCCATTGAACTTACTGACTTGCCCACACCCCCCTTGATACTGAAAAAGGATAAAACTTTCATTTTCTTCTCCTTTTCTAAACCGCGTAACTGTTTACCGACGGTACATCCATGTAATGTTCGTCTGATGTCTCATTGATAACGAGATACAGTACAACGTCGCCGAGGCTCATAGCAGCGAACAGCTGATTACCGTTATCTGAAACAGTCAAAATATCCTCAAAAGAATGGTTCTTCAACGGCCCATCCTCCCATCTGGAAAACACGTCGTCACATTCTGTCACGGAAAACGCGACAACCTCTTTACTGAGGAACTCCTCTCTAAGCTGATGCATTCCGAACCATACCGCCTGCTGCTCCGCCGGATTCAGCACAACGCCGTCATTTGATACGATCGCGATAAAATCAATATTCTTCATTGAAAACTTCTTCGATACAATAAAATCTCTCACTGTCATGTTCATTCTCCCCTCTTGTAAAAGCTTGTAAAAACAAAAAAGAGGAATCAAAAGGCACACCTCTACCAAGGCGTAATCTTTTGTATTCCTCTAAAAAGCAAAATGGATTCTAAACAATATCTTATTCTATGATATTATTATAATTCATTTAATCGATTTTGTCAAGAGGTTTTTTATAATCAGTAAAAAAATCTATCTTTCGCAAACGACGACCCTTCGAGCGCTTCCGCCATCAATGCAGGTGATCAGCGTGAGCTTGTCCTTCCCCTTTCCGATAAACAGAATATCGCTGTCGTTCGGCGCTCGGTTAAGAACGCGCTTCACCTTGTAATCGAGCTTTCCAAGATAGGTCGTAACACTTACTTCATCTCCGACTGACAGAGAAGACACGCTGTCAAATAGCCATCTTCCGATATATCCCGTATGCCCGGCAAGCACGGCATTTGTATCTGCTCCGCCTGTCGGGAGCGACGTATAGCACAAATGCCCTGCCCCATAGCTCATAGTGCCTTCGTTCGCTCCCAAATATATCGGCAGCTCCATGCCGATCGAAGGCGCGGAAACATAGCCGTAAATGTTATCGAAAATGCCATACTTTGTCAAATCCAAAGCGGCATAAACATAGTTTTTTCCTGTCAACCGAAGATTTTGATTCTGCTTGAGCGCTTCGTTATATGCTAAGCTGTCCCTTTTTAACGCCTCAACGTCTATTTGAACGCTTGATTTTGTCGGTGTTTCCCAGTTTGACCGGCCATAGTCCCCTTCATCAGTATCACGATCTGTTTCACTTTTCCCTTTATTATCTGACTGTCCATTATTATCGTTGTCTGATTTCCCAGTCGGGTTCTCATGGAGTTGTTCGACGTTCTGCTTGAAATCAGAGATTTTGCTCTCAACTTGAGCGTGGTGGGTACAGTACATCGTCAGAATCACCGCCACAACGATTATGCCGACAGACGTTATACCGATTGCCATCCACTTTACGACCTTAAATCTCTTTTTCATACTGTTTCCTCAATTCTGTTTTGAGTATAAAAAAGACAAAAAGACTACACCCGGAGAATATCCGAGTTAATCTTTTTGTCTTTTTTAGACCGGTTGGTCTGTTATATTTTTACCACACAATCATTATAATTCCTTATTCCGGAATTGTCAAGCGGTTTCAATCATTATAAATATTTCCAAGGAAACTCTTTCTTCTACTCAATTATAATATTTTTGACCCCATGCTCCAAAATAAGATTAATCAACTCATTGCGCGAGTAACGCGTTTCCGCCGCCATCTTATCCAATGCCGACAGTGTATCTTCCCGAATCCGTACAGAAATCAGCTTATAGCCGTCTTCGCCCTTTCTTTTGATTCTAAGCGGTTCTCCGTTATCAATCATAATATCACTCTTTCATTTATAATATATTACTATTCTATATTGACACATAAATGAAAGATATATTATAATTGTATTATATGGCGATATATAGTTATATTACAGCAATACCGCAATGCCCAAAACATTGCGGTACAGGTTTATTTTTGATTCATTTTTTTCAAAAGCTCTCTCGCAACTTCTTTCTGTTCACCGGACAGAACCGTATAATAGCGCACTAATTCGCTGACATCGGGAGTAACTTCAATCAACTCACCCTCTGCGAAAAACTGTGCCATCGTCATACCGAATCCACCGCAAATTGCTTCCAATGTAGTAACCGACGGAACGGTATTTCGTTTTAAGATATTATTGACGGTTGATTCTGCCAAACCGGATTGTTTAGACAGCTTGTAAGCTGACCACCCTCGTTGTTTTAGCAGTTCTTTGATTCTTTCAGTCGCATCCATATCAATTACCTCTATCCTGTAACTATTTTACCCTTTAATTGAGTAGCATAATACATTTTAGATGTAAATGAATACTATTCAAATAAGAAGTATTCTGATATAATGAAGTTGATATCTACACTGAGGACAGGAGGTTATATGAAGCGACAAACAATTAAGGAAACTATAGCCATTGGTTTTCTTCTTATTATAATCATTTCGCTCCTTGTTGGTTGTGACAGGCATGGTGAATCAACCAATTCCGGATATTTCATTGAAACGGCTCCAACATCAAAAGTGGACAATTTGTCCACTCCCCAAACAGAGGATACAACAGCTCAAGCACTCACGGAAGAAGTAACCTCGGCAATTCCGCAACTTGATTTATCAACGGTTCCACCATACTCAGGCGCACCTTACTATGAAGTAAATGATAATCAACCATTCTTTCATAAAAACGATCTCACAACGGAATCCTTTATCTCTTTTAGCAGTTTAGATGATTTTGGAAGGTGCGGCGTTGCCTTTGCCTGCATTGATTCCGATTGCTTCCCCACCGAGCCGCGTGGAGAGATCGGAATGATCAAGCCGTCGGGTTGGCACACCGTCAGATATGATGATTTGATTGAGGATAAGTACCTCTATAATCGCTGCCACCTGATAGCCTATTCATTATCGGGCGAAAACGCAAATCCGAAAAACCTGATTACCGGCACACGTTACCTGAATACCGAAGGGATGCTGCCGTTTGAAAACAAAGTCCACGATTATATTGAAAACACAAACAATCATGTTCTGTATCGGGTTACGCCTGTGTTTGAGGGAAACAATTTGGTTGCGAATGGCGTTTTAATGGAAGGTTATTCCGTTGAAGATAACGGAACAGGTATCTGTTTCAATATATTCTGTTACAATGTGCAGCCGTCTATTGAGATAGATTACGCTGATGGAACGAGCAAGATTGCTGCTGCGTCACATACAGAAACAACTACCGAATCAGAGAGTGCTCCCGAAATAACCTACATTCTGAATACCAACACTAAGAAATTTCACTATCCGTACTGTGATTCTGTCGGTCAAATGAAAGAGAAAAATAAGCAGCCATTCACAGGAAGCCGTGAAAAAGTGATCGAAATGGGCTATTCGCCATGCGGGAGATGTAATCCGTAACAACAAAAAGAATAATCCTAAAAACCTCTTGAATTTTAGAATATTTATTCGAATAATATTATTGAAAAAATGTTTTAGGAGGGATAGAGTGTGGCTAATAGATTAAACTAAGGAGATATTGCCTATATTGTTGATAACGGTCATTTTTTGAGAGAAGTAAAAGTATTGCGGGTTACAAGGGATTTATTCACAATTTGCTACCTTGATACCAACACCGCAATTCGCGTAAGAAAAAGCCGTTTGTTTTTCACTGAAGAAGCGGCGCTTGAAACGATCCCGCCATCGGCGCGCCCCACAAAGAAAATCCATTGGGACTGCTATCATAATCGCTAAATAATGCCAACTGAATAATCTCAATTATCCGATAAACAGTGCAAAACCTGTTAAAACGTGGTATAATAAATGCAAGAAAAACTGCTGAAAAGCCGCAAAAAGCTTGCATTTGGAGATGGATGGGATGTATAAATTCGATAACGGACAGATAAGTCTTGAAGATTTCGGACAGCCGGTTGGCATGAATCTGAAAAACAGTAATCGATGGGTGAAGCGCGCACAGATGATTCCGTGGCTTGAGATCGAGAAGAAATACGCGAAGCTTTTCTCCAACAAGAAGGGCAATGTCGCGAAGTCGCTTCGTCTGGGTCTCGGCGCGAGAATCATTCAGGCGGAGTACGGCTACTCCGACGCGGAGATCCCGCTTCAAATCCAAGAGAATCCGTATCTCCAATACTTCTGCGGCTACAAAGCCTTTGACGACAGCAAGCCGCCGTTTGATCCATCGATGATGGTGTACTTTCGCAAGCGCCTGACACCTGAGATCATCGGAGAAATCAATGAAATGATAATCTCCGCCGAACAGGCGAAGCTTGAAAAAGAGAAGGAAGAATCACAAAAAGACGAATCCGACGATTCCGATGATATCGATAAGAACAGCGGAACGATGATCGTTGACGCGACCTGCGCTCCGTCGCAGATTTCATATCCGCAGGACATTTCGTTGCTCAATAAGGCTCGTGAGTGCAGCGAGAAAATCATTGACGAGCTGCACGTGAAAGGTGAGCAAAAGCCGCGCACATACCGCAAGAAAGCGCATAAAGACTACACTTCTTACGCCCGCATCCGCAAACCGAAAGCAAAGCAGACGCGTAAGGCGATCGGAAAGCAACTTGGTTATCTCAAAAGGAACATCGGTCACATCGAAAAAATGCTCGCCGGTGGAAAAACATTTCCCGCAAAATTCGAGGAAAAGTTTTCCACAATCCAAACGATCTACACCCAGCAAAAAGAAATGTACGATAACCGTACGCACAGTGTTAAGGACAGGATCGTCAGTCTGAGCCAGCCGTGGATCCGACCGATCGTGCGCGGAAAAGCCAAGGCGAAGGTAGAGTTTGGCGTAAAGATCGATATTAGCGTTTGCGATGGCTGGACGCGTCTCGAAAGACACAGCTTTGACGCATACAATGAGTCCACGGGCTTGAAGGATATGATCGAACAGTACAAGGAGCGTACGGGACATTATCCCGAGCGTGTACTTGTCGATAAAATCTATCGCACCCGCGAGAATCTGAAATACTGCAAACAGCACAAAACCAGGCTCTCCGGACCGGCTCTCGGCAGGCCGAAAAAGGATGCCGAGGTCGACAAAAAACAGAATTATATCGACGAATGTGAACGTGTTGAGGTTGAGCGTAAGTTCAGCCTCGCCAAACGCAAATGCGGCATGGGGATGATAGTGACAAGACTGAAGGAAACGACTTGCCACAGCATCGCTATGTCCGTCCTGCTCCTCAACCTGAGAAGGATTGAGAAGCTGAGGGCGGAGATATTGTTGCTCTTTGCCTGCAGTTTGAAATTTGGGTTTGTTCAGTAGATATTATATATTATATCATTTGCGTTAGATACAAAAAAACGCGGTGCCTTTGACGGTCGCCGCGGTTTTTCATATTTCTTTATCGGATATCAAGATAGTCTGCAAAGCCGGTGATGTTGAAAATCTCCATGACCTTTTTGTTCACGTTTTTCAGCACCAGTCCGCCCTTGCCTTCGAGCAAGTCGTTCGCGTTCAAAATCGCCCTTAACGCCGCCGAACTGACATATTCAACGCCTGCCATATCCAGCGTGAGCGTTTCATTCTTTTCACATAGGTCGGTGATTTGGCTATCAAATTCCTTGACGGTTATATGGTCGATTTTTCCCTCGGGCGCGATAACGGTCGTTCCGTTTTCCTCATAAACCTTGATTGTCATTGTGTATTCTCCTTTGTATCTGATTCTCTCAGCATGTCGCTGAGGATTTGGTTGCCGACTTCATTGAATTCCTCGTTGCGCATGAACATCTGTATGCCCAAAAGCTGCTGCCGGGTATAGGAACTCTTTAAGTATTTTTTCATTTCCGCCGCGCTGAGCGTCTTGCGCTTTTCCGCGTCAGCCGGATTGACGCCGCGCAACAGTGAGAAAAAGACCGTCGCCCAGTTGTCGCAATCCCTGCCGAAGCCTTCTTCAAACGCGACAAGCGCCTCTTTGTCGCCGTTAAGCAGCGCTTCATGCGCTTTGCTGCGCTCATAGAAGGCGGCTAGATCCTGATTTTCGTCATAGACGCAGCCCTTTTCCGTGCGCAAAATACGGTGCGGTACGGCGGTAAAGCCGGTATCGGTGATCTCCAGCTCCAGCACCAAGCCCTCCGCCAGAAGCGGCGTGACGTCGGGACGGAAATGAAAGCAGAAATTGCCCTGACCGTAGAGAAGATAGGAATGATGGTAGTGTTCCTCTTCCCCGACGGCGTGCGTGTGCTGTGAGATCACCACGTCGGCACCATTATCCGCCATCCGGTGGAACCGGCGGCGCATGGTCTCGCTGTTGTAGTGCGTGCCCTCGATGCCGCCGTGATACAGCACGATCAGGAAATCGCAGCGCTCTTTCAGTTCTTTGATTTCTTGACAAACTCGGTACTCGTCGTAGAGATTCACGCCGGGATGATCCTCACGCGGCGCGTTCTCAAAGCGTTCGGTCGTGTTATACAAGATGATTTTTCTGCCGCCGTCCTCTATTTCCACATAGCTTTTGACAGAAGCGGCGTTTTCTCCCCAGCCGAAATAGCCGACGCCGTTTTCTTCGAGCGTCCGGCAGGTGTCGAGATAGCCCTGTCTGCCGTAGTCCATGGAATGGGTATTGCCCAGCGTGGCGTAATCGATCCCAAGGTTTTTGATCGCATTGATGGAACTGACCGGCGCTTTGATGCTCGGCCCGATCTTTTCTATCGGCCGGTCGCTGTCCGTAAAGCAGCCCTCGAAATTGCATACGCGGAAATCCGCAGATGCGAACAGCGCGCACAGCTTTTCACCGAAAAGCGCCTGCGTATCGCCCGCTGAGAACAGGTCGTAGTTGCAGGGCATGGGAAGCAGATCGCCGGCTAAGATGATTTTCGTTTTTTTCATATTCCCTCCTCAGTAATCCATTTCGATCGTCAGGATATTCTGTCCATTTTCGTATGTATAGGAAGTTTCGCTCACCAGCTTTTTCACGATGAATACGCCCAGACCGCCGGGCTTCCGCTCAGTAAGCGGCATGTTGACGTCCGGCTCCTGTACCAGCAGCGGATTGAACGGCTTGCCTCTGTCCTTGAATATGATCGTCATTCTGCGGTCGCGGCTTTTGGTGAGGATCTCGAGCTCGCCGCCGTTTTCGTATGCGTAGGATTCGATGTTGGCGAGGATCTCCGACGTGGCGATCTCCAGCTTGCCGACCGTTTCGTCATCGCAGCCGGCTTCCGCACATTTTTCCGTGACATACTGCGTCACGCTGTCAAAGGTCTCGGTCGTCAGATAGAACTGCTTGCTCTCCGGCGGCTCGACATGGAGATAATCCTTGAAGGACAAGGCGAGGATCGTCGCGTCGTCGTAATGGTCTTTTCCGTTCTCGAAGTCGTTCACCGCCTGACGGATTGCCGTGACGATCTCCTGCTGATCGTGCTCCTTTTCCCGCGCGATGACGGAAAGCAGCCGGTCGTCTCCGAAAAATTCCTCGGCGGCATCCTGCGCTTCGGTCACGCCGTCGGTGTAAAGCACGAGCTTGTCGCCCGGCTTGAGCTTCGTTCTCTTTTCACGGTATCGCACCAAGCGCCTTCTGCCGAGGACAAAATTTGGCTTGTCGCTCAGAAATCCCGGCTCGCAGCCTTTGCGGATGAGCACCGGATAATTGTGACCGGCATTGGTATAGGACAGCGTGCCTGTCGTCAGATCGAGGATGCCGATCCAGCTGGTCACAAAAAACTTGGCGGGATTGGAACGCTGCAGATAGCGGTTCGTCAGCTCAAAGGTCTTGTCGGTGGCGTTGTTCATGCGCGCGTAGACCTGGATCAGCGTTTTGGACAGCGTCATGAACATCGCCGCCGCCATGCCGTGACCGGACACGTCGCCGATCACGACAGCCAGATGCGTCTCGTCGATCGGAAAGTAATCGTAGAAATCGCCGCCGACCTCCGTTGCCGCCGTCATGTTCGCATAGACCGCATAGGAATCGTTGTCGGGAAAATCGGCAGATAAGATACCCTCCTGGATATCCTTTGCCACTTTCAGCTCGGTTTCGGTCGTGAGGTTTTTCTGCATCAGCTCGCCCTGGCGGATGGTGAATTGTCTGCTGCTGAAGGATAGATAAACGGACATGATCACCAATGCCGCACCGGCGACCATCAAAAAGCTCTTTCCGCTGAAAACCATGCGCTGCGTTTCATCCGTAAAGTCAAAAGCAGAAGTAATGGCAAGGATGGGATTAAACTCAAAATTACCTTCAATATTATAATAGGGCAGCATGATGCTCATGATCGTGATATACATCATCAGCAGGCACACCAGACCTGTCACCAAAGTAAAAACCGGGCGGAAGTAAAAGCTGTTGATGAAGGGTATCAGTAACAGAAGCGGCGCGACATCGTCGGAATATCCGCACAGAACCGCTATCGTGATGACCATGACGACATTATTGAGATATTTTATCCACGGATATGCCTGTTTGCGGAAAATGATATTGATGATGATACCGACCAGCAAGAACCCTCCCGCTATGCCTCCGTAAAAGAATCGCGAGTCGTCCCACTGGTTGTTGATTATATAGACCAGTATCGCCGCGCCAAACGCGATCATAATGATCATGTACACAAAATTGATGCGTTGTTCGGCAGATCGAAACAGTTGTTTCACATATTCCGACTGCTCCGATTGTTTTTTGTTCGTAAAAATGCTGTTCACCGCCTTAGTAATTGATGGCGACGTTGGTGACGTTGAAGCCCAATACGCGGTTATAGTTGATCGTGGAGCTGAGTATTCTCACGAGCTCCAGTCCGGTGATGCGCTTACCGCTGTTGTCGATGTAATCGGTCGGATCGAACTCCGCGCCGTTGTCGCGCAGGCGGACGTTCACCTTGTCGGGGAACACACGCACGCAGACGTCCACGGCGTTGTTGCCGCTTGTTGCGGCATAGACGGCGATGTTGTGGCACACTTCCTCCACGGTCACGCCGACAGCGTTGACGGTGTTTTCGGGCACCCGGTTCTGCTCGCAGAAAGCCATCGCCTCCTCAGAGGCATGGATGGCTTCGCTGACTTCGTTTTTGATGGAGAAATCGTACACGATTCCTTCCTGTTCCTCAATGCCGAGGATATTGCGCTTGTGCTGCACCTTTTTGCTGATGAGCATGGCGATCAGGGTGATCGCCACCGTTACCGCCTTGGAGACCGGGAAGGAGAACCAAAGCCAGTAGATATCATAATGCGCGAACCAGTACATCAGCGGTACGATCGTCAGCACGCCGTCGAGCATGACAAGCAGGTTGGCAAGACCGCGCTGCTTGGTCGCCTGGAAGAACGTCCTCATGACATAAATGACCGCCAGTATCGGAATGTTGATGGAGAAAATGCGGAAGGTGACCGCAAATATGGAGGTGATCGACGGCTCCGTCAAGCCGTAGAGCGACGCAAGCTGAACGGGAAACAGCTCCGAGACGATCAGCACCAGAACCGAGAGCCCCACGGTGACGATCATGCCGTAGCGCAGGGTGAGCCGCTGACCGTTGGAATCCTTTTCGCCGTACAGGGCGCCGAGGATCGGCAGCAGCGTCATCGACGCGCCCTCGACCAGAATGAACGCCAGACTGTTGAGCGAGAAGGATACCGAGGCGATCTTGCCGCCCATAACGCCGGTAAAGGACAGGATGATCGCGTTGGTGAAGAACAGGCGCAGGAAGTTGCACACATAGATAAGCGCGGAAGGAAGCCCGACGCTGAATATCTTGCCGAGTGATTTCAGCTGTTTGAGCGCCGCTTTGGTAAAGTGGACGGTGCGCTGCTTGGATTTGAAGTAGAGCAGCGTCAGGAAAACGCCGACGACATAGCCGGTGACAGTCGCCCAGCCGGCGCCTGCTACACCCCAGCCGAAAATCGCCATGTAGATATAGTCGCAGATCAAGTTGATGATGTTGGCGACGATCGGCAGCGCCGTAGCGAGCTTGCGCAGGCTGTCTGTCCGCGCATAGGCGGCTGTCTGGTTGACGACCGCGACCAAGGGCGTGAGCACCCAAAGCGGAAGCAGATAGTCGACGACCATGCCGACAAGCTCCTGCTTGCCCTGCGCGAGCAGCTGAGCGGTCGGCACCATGGTGGCGATACCGATGACCGAGAGCAGCACCGTTGAGAGCACCCCTCCCCAGAAGGAGAGCGTAAAGACCGCGTCGGCGGACTGCTGGTCGCGTTTGCTCTTGTGGATGACAGACAGCGTGTTGCCGCCGAAGGTAAACATCGCTATCGGAATACTGCGCAAAAAGACGATGGAGGTCGTCAGGTTGATGGCGTATAACTGCACCGTACCCAATATCTGACCGACCATGATGCCGTCCAGGATACTGGAAAGATAGGTCGAAGCAGTCATCGCGAGCGTCGCAACCAAGAGGCTGCGGTATTTTTTATTCAGAAGCGTTCCGTTTCGTTTCATTGACTCTTCCCTTCTCAGCGTTTCAGGTTATCCCTGCGGAAGAACAGGAATCCGCGCAGCACGTTGATGAAATCGTTGACGTAGCGCTCGTTGCTCGCGTTCCAGAAGAAGCCCATGCGCGCCAAGACCTGCGTGGTGTAATGGGAGCTGCAGGGCAACGCGACGATCTTTTTGCCGTGAGCGGTGTTCATGTAGGCGGTCATGCTGGAAAGGATCGCTGCCTTGTCGGGATCCTTCTGCGCTTCGTTCAGCGCGGAAGCAAAGACGTCGTATTCGACAAACTCGATGTGGTTGCCGTTCTCGTTCATCTGGCGGATAATATCGCCCAGCGGAAGCGTGTGGTTGTTGACCGCATTGAATACGCAGCATGCCTGCGGCGTTCTGGCGAGCTTGACAAAGGCTTCGCAGGAGCGGTCGATCGGTCCCATGCAGACCTGATTCTCGATCATGGCGTAAGGGAAGCAGCTCAACAGGCTGTAGGAACGCAGTCTGCCCATGAAGTTGTTGGTGAGGAAGTTGATCTGGAACTCGCCGTCCGACTCACGCGCCGCCAGTGTGCCGACGCGGATGACCTTTGCGTCCAGACCGTCTGCCGCTGCTTCGAGCACCTTTCTCTCGCCCATCAGCTTGGAGGAGGTGTATTTATTGTCGAGCGTCTGTCCGAAATAGAGAGACTGCTCGTCAAGGTCTCGGCGGCTGAGCTTGGTCATATCGTCCGTGGTGCCCGATACGGAGACCGTGGAGAAGTGGATCAGTCTTGCGCCGATTTTTTTGCACAGGCTGACGCAGTTGACAGCGCCGCCGACATTGATATCCTCGATATCGGTACCGTTAGAGAAATGCTTGACGTTAGCAGCACAGTTGAACACCGTGTTGACCGGCAGCGTTTCAAACGGCTCAAAGTATTTGTAATCCGTCACGTCGCCGTTCAAAACCTCTACGCGATCGGCAAATTCTTCCTCGTAGTCCGTACCGAAGTAGTAGAACATGATATTTTCAAGGCGTTCGCGAGCAGTGTCAAATTTGCCCTTGCGGATCATGCAGTACGCCTTGCCGGTCTCACTCTTGAGGAATTCCGCCAGCAGGTGCGCGCCCATATAGCCCGTCGCGCCGGTGATCAGCACGTTGCCGAGATCGCGCAGCGGCTCGGACTTGAATGCCTCGACAGTATTCTTCGAAAGCAGTTCGTTGATCTTGGTATAGTCGTAATCGTCAAAGTCGAACAGCTTATTGGTGTCGTTGACCTCGCCGTCCTTGAACAGTTCGGCAAGCGCACGCGGCGTGGTGTATTTGAACACGTCGCCGTAGGTGATCTCAAAGCCGTTTTCGGAGGCATCGAGCACGACCGAGGTGACGACCAGCGAGGTACCGCCGATCTCAAAGAAGTCGTCCGTCGCGCCTACACGGTCTAATTTCAGCGCCTTCTTGAAGGATTCGCAGAAGAACTCCTCGGTGGCGTTTGCCGGCGCGACATACTCGCCCAAGCTAACCGGTACCGGGTCGGGCAGGAGCTTAATGTCGGTCTTGCCGTTGGCGGTCATCGGCATTTCGTTGAGCTGGAGATAAGCGGTCGGAACCATGTAGTGCGTCAGGTGCTTTTTCAGCTCGTCACGCAGCGCGTCGATGTTGATCTCCTCGTCCGCGGTAAAGTAAGCGCAGAGGTTGTCCTGTCCGTTGAGCTTGCGAATGATGACCGCAACCTTTTTGATATGCGGCTGCGCGGCGATCAGTCCTTCGATCTCGCCCAATTCGATACGCAGACCTCTGAGCTTGACCTGGTTATCCAGTCTGCCGAGGATGTGTACGTTGCCGTCTTTATCCCATTTGGCGTAGTCGCCGGAACGGTACATGCGCGCGTTGTCGTATTCCACAAACGCCGCGGCGGTTTTATCGGGCAGGTTCTTGTAGCCCTTTGCCACGCCGATACCGCCAATGTACAGCTCGCCGATCACCCCGTAGGGCGCAGGATCGCCGAATTTATCGACAATGATCTCGTGGTAATTGAGCAGCGGTCTGCCGACGGTGACATAAGGCGCTTCCGTCAGATCCGCCGCGTTACAGGAAACGGTGATCTCCGTCGGGCCGTAGGTGTTGACGATGCGGATATCGTGCGAGCACTTGCGGATGTCATCTCTGAGCGCGATTGGATAGCCTTCGCCGCCGGACATGACCAGATGGCACTTGGCGAGCGCATTTCTGAACGGCTCGTAATCCATGTACTGCTGCAGACGAGATGGCGTGGCGTTGATGCAGTCGACGCTGTACTTGTCCATCAGCTCCGCGAGCGCTCTCGGATCGTTCATTTCGTCCTCGGCGGCGAATACCAGCGTTTTGCCGTTGCAGAACGCCGCCGTATGCTCTTTGAAGGACATGTCAAAGGAGATGGTGGTGACGGAAAGGTAGGTCGTCACGTTGTTTTTGAGATAGTAGATATGCGAGTTGGCAGGATGCGGCTTGAGGTAATTGCAGATTCCCTTATGGCGCAGCATGACGCCCTTAGGCTTTCCGGTCGAGCCGGAGGTATAGATCATGTAGCTCAGTTCGCTGTCGCTCATCGCTACATCGGGATTTTCTGTTTGGTCGCCGGCGAGGATATCATCCACGTCGATCGCCTTGTCAGAAGGATAGTCGGACAGCTTGTCCTTGGTGGTGATGATGAAGGAGGCTTCGCTGTCGGCGATGATATGGTTGATACGGTCGGCAGGATACTGCGGATCGCAGGGGATAAACGCTGCGCCTGCCTTGTTCACGCCGAACAGGCAAGCGAAGAAACAAGATTCTCTCGGCAGCAGCAGCGCCACGCTGTTGCCCGTCTTGATGCCCCTGTCGATCAGGTTATGGGCGACGATATTGGCTCTCTCGTTGAGCTCGCGGTAAGAAAGCGTCGCGTCCTTGGCGATCAGGGCGGTTTTGTCCGCGTTTTCAGCCGCGTTCTGCTCAAAGAGCTTGTGCAGCAGGGTGACGTCCGGCTCCTCGGTCGCTTCGGTCTTGAAACCGTCGAGCACCTTTTGCTGCTTTTCAGGAAGTGCGAGCGCGTCGCGGACGGTTTTGACGTTATTGCCGAGCAACTGCAGGGTGTATTGCAGCTGACCGATAAAGTTCTCGATCACCGCGTCCTCAAACAGTTCGGAGGAATACTGCACCATGAAGTGCAGCCCCTTGGCGCCCTTGCGGATGACGATGCCGATATCGCGGCTCATCTTCTGCAGCGGTGAGTACAGCTCGACGCTCAGACCGTCCTTGTCGTAGGCAGGCGGATTCCACATGAAGTTGACGCTCACGTCAAACATCGGGTTGCGGCTCTCGTCGCGCTGCTTGACAAACTCGCCGACAACATCCTCAAACGGCAGATACGCGCCGTAGGTGGCGTTGCGCACGGCGGTGCTGACCGATTGCAGATAAGCGCCGAGCTCCGCCTGGCGCTGCGGCTTCACACGGACAGGCGCCGTGTTGACAAACATGCCGATCACGTTGTCAGCCTCGCCCGGGCGCATATTGGTCGGAATGCCGAGAACGACGTCCTCGGAGGCGGTGTATTTTCCGAGCACCATCGAAACAGCGGAGAAGATCAGCTCAAACTCCGTCACGCTGAAACGGCGAGCGGTGTTGTCGATGGATTTCAGTTGTTCGTTATCGTAATCAAAGGTGATCTCTCTGTCGGAAAGCGGATGCACCTTGGGGCGCTTGCCCTTGACGGGCATTTCATTGACCGGAACGCCGTCCGCGAACAGTTCATGGTAAAACGCCATGCCGCTTTCATATTTCGCGTTCAGACTGTCGTCGTACAGATCGGACAAGTCGATCTCGGAAGCCGTCACCTCTACCCCGTTCAGACCGTCGATCAGCTCCTTGACAAAGGTCTTGGCGGAGCCGCCGTCAAAGGCGATGTGGTGGATCGCCAAATGGAGGATCACGCTGCCGTCTGCAACGGCATACAAGGTCGGACGGACGGGGATCGCGGCGTTGAGATTGAACGGCTCGGCGTAGCTGTCGATGATGGCGATGACTTCCTCGCGCGAAGCCGCCGTCTTTTCCTCGATCTCAGGCGTTTTGTCGGTCAGGATGCGCACCGGAAGTCCGTTTTCCTCGCCGTAATAGGAGGTGAACGCCTCGTGCGCTTTGAATACCGCCGTCAGGGAATTTTTGACGGTTTCCATGTCCGCGCCCTTGATGATGGCGGCGATATTGAGGTTGTAGACCGTCGAGTTCTCGTTGAGCTTCTGCTCTAAATACATACCGCGCTCGGAAGGCGTCAGCGGATAAACCCTGACCTTTTTGTCCTTCTTCACACGTTCCTTTTTGCCCGCCTTCTGGATCAGCAGTCGCTCGATCATGCGCGGCGTTTTGCCGCTGAAAATGTCGGCGGTCGTGATCTTGTAAACGCCGCATTTCTCCGAGACCATGGCGCACTTGATCGAATCGCCGCCGAGGGCGAAGAAATCGTCATCCACGCCGACGTTCTCTACGCCGAGAACCGCCTCGAACGCGGAACAGAGCACCTTTTGCATGTCGGTCTCGGGGGCGATATAATCGTTCTTGAAGGCGCCTGCTTCGGGAGCGATCAACGCGCTTCTGTCGAGCTTGCCGTTTTGGTTGACGGGCAGCTTGTCGAGCTTGACAAAGAACGCCGGGATCATATACGGCGGCAGCTTCTGCGCGATGGCTTCCCGGAGATCGTCCGGCTCGACCGGCTGGTTCTCTACGTAATAGGCAACAAGATACACCTGTCCGTACTGGTTCTTGAAGTCCTTGATCGCCGCGTCGTGGATGCCGTCGCTCTGCTTGATGATGGCTTCGATCTCGCCCGGCTCAACGCGCTGACCGTTGATTTTCACCATCCAGTCCTTGCGGTTGAGGTAGATGATATTGCCGTCCTCCGCTCTGCGGACGATATCGCCGGTCCTGAGCAGCTTGGGATAGCCGTCCTGTTCGGCAAAGGGGTTGTCGACAAAGGTTTTGGCGGTCTGCTCCGGCAGATGGAGATAGCCGTCGGCAAAAATGCCGGCAAGGCACAACTCGCCTTCCTCGGCTTCGTTGCCGTTTTCGTCCAGAATATGCGTGCGTACATTGCCGAGAGGCTTGCCGATCGGCGTATTATCATAGGGCTTGTCGATCTTGAAGGCGAGCACCGCCGAAGCGGACTCTGTCTGACCGTAAAAGACGTACAATTCATATTCGTCGCTGTAGGTATTGGAAACGCGCTCGCTGCCGGTGGAGACTATTTTCAGGCAGTTGCCCTTCTGCTTGAATACCTTGAGCATTTTGGGGCTGATAAAGGTGCGGTTGATCTGATTGTCCTCGATAAAATCCGCCAGCAGCACCGGATCGCGCATTGCCTCGTAGGGCATTAGGTAGGCTCTCAGCGCCGCGCATAACGGTGAAAAAATACCCTGAACAGAGGCGACAAAGGTGAACGGCGCGCCTAACGCGACATGTAAGCCCTTCGGCGCGTTGGCGAACTCATTGTAGCGGTTGACCGAGTCCGTGATACTGGCGTGAGAGTGCAGCACGCCCTTCGGCTTTCCGGTAGAGCCTGAGGTATAGATCAGCAGAGACGGATCCTCGGGATTCGGCATGACCGGATTATCAAGCGGCGCTTCCGCTTCGATCCCGCGCAGGAATTTTTCATTGATGACAGCCTTTGCATCGCAGTTGTCGCGGATATACGCCAGGCGTTCCGCCGGATATGCCGGCGATAACGGCGCGAAAGCAGCGCCGACCATCCAGACTGCGTACATAGCGGCGATATATTCCTTGTTGCGCGGCAGTTCTATGGTGATAAAGTCGCGGCGCCGGATCCCTGTTCTGCTCAGCTTGCCGGCGATCTTGCGGGCAAACGCGTCGAATTGGCTGTAGGTGAAACTATTATTTTCACCCTTGTCGACAATAACGGTGAAATCCGGTAACTCTTTGACGTTCTTTTGGATCTGACTGATTAGATCATGCATGGAGATCATCCTTTCTGGCGGTTATTCATATAAATATACGATTTTATCATACCATAAAAATCGTCGATTGTCACGATTTTTTTGATGAATATTTAATGCCAACTGAATAATCTCAATTATCAGAACGAAGAATCGAAAAGCCATAGCCGGACAGAGAAAAACGGTGGTAGATATAGAAAAGCGAACCGCATATGTCTCCACTGACATAGACTGGCTGACCGGAAAGAAGGATTGGAAAAATCTCACCACGATTGGAGCAATCCACACGGAAGGCATTACTATATTTCAAGCCGAAAGCTGGACCCGCAGGAGCTTTTGAAACACGCGCGACTCGAATGGGCTGTTGAAAGCATGCATTGGCTGCTTGATGTGCATTTTTCAGAAGATAAAACAAAGGTGTGGGATATGAATGTTCAACAAAATCTTAATATCATGCGAAAAATTGCACTCAATCTGGCTCGCATTTACAAAGACCGCTATGTTCCACGTTCTTCCATCAGCGGCGTTTTGAAGCGCAATCTTTTTAATATCGCCAACCTTACTAACTTCATCAATATTTTTCTCGCTTTTATTGAT